>DATNKQ010000632.1:0-6478 GCA_035603315.1 Thermoanaerobaculia bacterium | reverse complement strand
CTCGTCCCCACCTACCCGGGAGACCACGAGCTCTTCAACAGCCCCGGCTTCGCTGCGTGGCTGCCCCAGGACCTGCCGCTCGTGCGGCAGACCCTGGCCGAGATCATGGAGATGGGGTGAGGGCTTGCCTGGCTTCTTCTTGCTTCTAATGTAGGGGCGGGGCTTGACCCCGCCCGGGTGGGGGCGCGGGCTGGCTCGCGACGCATCCTTCCGCCCCCGGGAAGGGACAAGCCCCTCCCCTACATAGACAACAGCCACAACAACGACCGCAGTGAGTAAGGGCGGGCCACCATGCCCGCCCCCGCGATCAGAATCCGCTCAGAAGCTCACCCGCAACCCCAGCCGGAACGACCTCGGCGGCGTTCGTAGGATCGGTTTCTTGTAGTTGAGGTTAGTCGGCGTCGGCGAGGCGTTGTCGGCCTGCTGGAAGTCCCAGCGCTCGTCGAGCAGCACCGCCTGCTGGGCGTTCAGCAGGTTGAAGACGTCGAGCAGGACGTTGACCGTCGCCGGGCCGACGCTGAGGGGGTAGCCCAGGTGGAGGTCCGCCTCGTGGATCGACGGCGACCGGCCCTCGGAGCCCCGCGGAGTCAAGAAGAACTCGTAGCGGCCGTAGGCGTCGGAGAAGCCGTAGCGGCTGAGCGGCGCGCCGCTCTCGTAGAAGGCCGAGAGGCCGACGCTCAGCTTGTAGGGGGTGAAGTAGACGCCGGAGAGCTTGAGCTGGTGGCGCCGGTCGTTCGACAGCGAGCCGTTGTTGGTGATGTGCGTGAGGTTGCGGCCGTCGGTGAAGAAGTCGTAGTAGTCGTAGGCCGCCGAGATGTTGGGGTCGGCGCCCACGTTGGTGAAGGGGGCGTACTCGCCGTCGTAGTTGCCGTCCAGCTTCGAGTAAAGGTAAGACGCCAGGCCCTGCCAGTTGTTCGAGAAGCGCTTATTGACATCGAGCTGGATGCCCTCGTAGGTGCGCTTGGGCGCCGGCGCCGGGTAGGTCGTCGAGTAGTCGAGGGTGAAGACGCGCTTGAAGATCCCCTTGCCCGGGTTGCCGATGCAGTAGGTGCCGTCGTTCATGCAGAGGAAGTCCTCGATCACCTGCCCGTAGCTGCGGTAGATCCCCTTGACCCCGACGGAGACGTCCGGCAGCACCTCGCGCTCGCCGCCGACGATGTACTCGTCCAGATACTGGCCGCCGATGTTGGGATCGGCGGGCTCGGTGAAGCCGCCGAGGATCGCCGAAGGGGTGCCGAGCGCGGCCTCCGCCCCCGGGTCCGGGTGGTTGTCGGTGGGCGAGAAGTTGATGATGCGCGGCTGGCGCTCGAAGGAGAAGGAGCGGATCACGAGGTCCATGGGGATCTCCTCGTAGAAGCGCCCGGCCGAGGCGAAGAGCTTGCTCTTGTGATCGCTCGACGGATCCCAGATGAGGCCGAGCCGCGGCGCCCAGTCCTTCTTGAGATCGATCTGCTTGGTGCCCTGGGCGTCGATGATCTGCTGGCGGTCCCAGCGCAGCCCCAGGCTGACGCTCAGGTTGGGGAGCGCCGTCCAGTGGTCCTGCAGGTAGGCGGTCGTGACCTTGTGCGACGGCGCGGCGAAGAGCGCCGAGACCGGCGCGTTGCCTACCGTGGCGTCGGGCGTCGTCCAGTACTGGTGGCTGTAGATGGGATGGCTGGGATCGCCCGGGTTGGCGAGGATCGTCACCAGCTGGCCGCCCGACTCGCGCTTGACGACGTCCGCCGTCGCCTTCTCGTACTCGATGCCGCCCTTGATCTCGTGGCTTCCGAGATAGCGGGTGGCCGAGCCGCCGAAGAAGTCGCGCTTGAAGGTCTTGTCCTGGATCAAGCCGAAGCCGCCGGTCTGGAAGTCCCCGTTGGTGGCGTCGTGGAACTGGATGATGTCGCCCGCCGCCGAGGCCGGGCCGACCGAGTTCTGCTCCTGGTGGCGCGAGGCCTGGGCGATCAACACCCAGTTCGAGCCGAAGACCCCCTGGTAGCGCAGGCCGTAGTCCTTGCCGCCGAAGTCCTGCTGGCCCAGGTAGGTCAGGGGATCGCCGTTCAGCGAGTGATTGTTGTCGTTGATCGCACCGGTGTCGATGCGGGGGTCCTGGAAGAAGTTGCCGATGAGCGACTGGCTCTCCGAGAAGCGGTAGGTGAGCTTGGCGGCGGCCAGCTTGTGGTCGCTGTCGGAGTTGACGATCTGGCCCGCGGCCGGACCGGAGGGAAGCTGGCTTTTCGTCGTGTTGCTGACCTTGTCGTAGGCGCCGAAGAACCAGAGCCTGTCCTTGACGAAATAGCCGCCCAGGTCGACGCCGTAGTCCTCGCGGGTAAATCCTGCCCCCGTCCCGCCGGTCGACACCACCTGTTTGGCCTTCGACTGCTGGGAGTTGTTGTCGTAGTAACCGAAGGCGTCGCCGTGGAAGGCGTTGCCGCCTGACTTGGTGATGACGTTGACGATGCCGCCGGTCGAGCGGCCGAACTCCGCCTCGTAGCCGCCGGTTTTGACGTCGATCGCCTCGATGAACTCGAAGTTGAGCTCCTTGCCCTGGAACCCGTACTCGACGTTGGTGGTGTTGACGCCGTCGATCAGGAAGGCGTTCTCCGCGCCCGAGGAGCCGTAGACGGTGATGGTCGACTGCTGCGAGTTGTCGGGGTTGGCGTCCGAGGAGACGCCGGGGGTGATCTGCACCACCGAGGAGTAGTTGCGGCCGGTCGGCAGGGTCTCGATGCTCCGCGAGTCGAGGTTGGTGCCCAGGCTGGTCGAGGTGACGTCGACGACCGGCGCCTCGCCGGTGACGGTGATGGTCTCGGCGGCGTGCGGCCGCATGACGGCGTCCAGGGTCGAGTCCTTGTCGAGGCCGACGGTGATCCCCTTCTTCGACTCGAGGCCGAAGCCCTCCAGGCTGAAGGTCACGGTGTACGAGCCGGGGGGCAGCAGCGTCAGGCGATAGTTGCCGCGCCCGTCGGTCGTCGCCGTGCGCGTCCCCTGGAGGGAGGGCCCGCTAGCCTCGACCAACACGCCCGGCAAGACGGCGCCGGACTCGTCGGTCGCCCGGCCGACGATGCCGCCGGTCGTCTGCGCGAAGAGGGAGGACGCCGGGAAGAGCGCCATGGCGAGCGCCAGGGCGAGAGGCACGAGACTACCGAGACGGCGGCGAAGCGGCTTCATCTCCAACCTCCTGTAGGCAACGGCCGGTGTGGCCGGACACAGCCTTCTACGTGCAGATTCGAACCCGGGATGACTGGGGAGAAAACGTACCACACCGGGGGCCGGCCGGGCCATTGGAGGGCGGTAGGAGCAGCTCTCGCGCTGCTCCTGCGTTCCCCTCCCGGCGCCGCGGGCCACCGAGCCGTTCGGTGGGCCGCTTCGCGGCTGGGCACGAAATCGCGCCGCCCGCGTCAATTCCTGCCTATCCGGGGCACCGTCAAGCAAACGGTGGCTGGGAAACCCGCGCGGGGCGATGATTGGCGCTGCGAAGCCCCGGTTAGCGCGATGAGGTCACCGTCAGCGTTCTCCGGCCACCGTTCGCGGTAGGAAGGCACCGCGAGCGCGATTTTCGTCCCAGGAGCGATAAATTGGGGAAAATTCGTGGGGCAAGGCTCGCCCATTCGGGGCTGCGCTGGCCCATTCGGGGCCACCCTGGCCCTTTTCGGGCTGGCGTAGCCCCTTTGGGGCTGGCCTGGCCCTTTTCGGGCCGGCGTGGCCCTTCTCGGGCTGGCGCGGCCCTTCTCGGGCTGGCGTGGCCCTTCTGGGGCTGCCGTGGCCCTTTCGGGGCTGGCCACCCGGCCATTTCTCAAAAGAGCTCGGCGCGGAGCTGCGGACCGGACCCGGCCAGCCGCCATCGGCGGCCTTCGAGCCGGCACTCCTCGCGCTGCAAGTCTACCCCCACGGAACGCTGCTAAGCCAGGACTTCATTCCACTCGCGGATCGTCCACTTCGCGACGACGCCGTTGACGACGAAGGGGTCGTCGCGGATGAACTCCTCGGCCGCTTCGCGGCTGGTGAAGATCCCGATGGCGCCGGCGGTCGGGTCGGCCATGGGGCCGGCCATCAGCAGCGTGCCGCGGGCATGGAACTCGCGCCCAGCCGAGCGCGATGCGCCGGGAAGTGGATGCGCGCCTTCTCGAGCCCATCGGGCGCCGTCTCGTAGAACATGAGGTATTTCATCGCGGCTCCCATTCAGCACCGTTCGTTGCCATGGTACCAGCCCCTGGTTTCGTGCCATACAATAGGGGGCGATGAGGCGCCGAATCTATGCGGACAATTCGGTCCTACGGTATGAAGAATAAGAAATTCGACGCCGTCCAGTTCATGCGTAGGGTGCGCGCCAAGATGGGCGCAGATATGCAACGCATGAGCTTAGAGGAGCAACAGGCCTACATCGAGCGGCATGCCTCGAAGGTTCGTCGGGAGCTCCAGTTGCGGCGCGCAACCACAGTCGCGAAATGAGGGTAGCGTTCCTTCATGCTCGACTGGTCTCAATGCCCCGCCGTGGATCGCCAGCCCGATCGGGTAAGCGGCGCCTGGGTATTCCGCGGCACGCGCGTGCCCGTCAAGGCGCTGTTCGAGAATCTCGAGTCAGGGGCAAAGCTTGAGGAGTTTCTTGATTGGTTCCCCGGCGTCTCCCGAGAGCAGGCGGCGGCGGTGCTCGAACACGTAGGCAATAGCCTGGGCTAGGCCTTGCTCCAAAGCGCTCTTCGATCCGGTGCTACCTAGAACGCCCCTTCGTCAGCCGACGGCCCGTAGATGGCGGGCACCGGGACGTCGTTGATGCGCAGGTAGACGCCGAGCTGCGCGCGGTGATGGATGATGTGGCTCAGGACGATGGCGCGGATCGCGCCGATGCGGGGCACGGTGAAGAGGGTGTGACCCCCGGCTACCAGCGACCAGGGCACGACGAGCTGAGCGTCCGTGGCTCCGGCCAGGGCCGCCCGCGCGGCCGCGACGTTGGCGTCGAAGCGGTCGAGGATCTCCTGCCGCGAGGCCGCCGGCGCCGGCCGCGGAGGCGCGGCGCCTTGCGGAGCGACGTCCAGGGATTCTTTTTCCACTACGTCGACGGCGCGGCGGGGAATGTCGGCGATGTGCGACGCGAGCGGCCCCAGCGGCCGCGACTTCGGGTGGGGCCGGAAGTCGAAGCGGCCCTCCGGCACGCGCTCGAGCAGCTTGCGGGTGCTCTTCATCTCCTGATCGAACTCGGGCAACAACATCGCGCTCATGGTCATCGGTTCCCTCCTCCCCCGGGGCAGGCAGCGTGGGCGGCCCTCGCCGCAGCTGTGCTCGCCGAGCATAGCGCAGGTTGTTCGTTTTCCCAGGACAACTTGAATAGAGTGCTGGGTAAGGATCTGGGTGGAGGAGAGGCCTTCCAAACATCTGGTAGCAAAGGATTTCTCGCCGCCCTCCCACCAGATTCTTCGCTCTCGCTCAGAATGACATGAGGGCGTGCGCCTGCGCCGGACGGGCGGTATCGTTGCTGGGTACTTCACAGCTCTGAGTGGAGCCGGTCCGCCTCCTGCTGTGAAATCACTTCTCCGTCCCGATCTGGTCGAGCGTCCGCCGCACCTCGGGCTGATTGGGATCGAGAGCGAGGGAGCGGCGGAGGTCGCGGGCGGCGCCTTCGCGGTCGCCCAGGCAGAGGCGGGCGAGGGCGGAGGAGCCGTAGGCGAGGGGATTGGCGGGCGCGAGTGCCTGGGCGCGCTCGAAGTCGGCGAGGGCTCCCCGGCAGTTCTGCCTTTCGACGCGGAAGCGGCCGCGGAGGAGCCAGAGCTGCGGCTGCTCCGGGCGGGCGGCGACGCCGCCGTCGAGGAGCTTGAGACAGCGGTCGATGTCTCCTGCCAGCCGGCGCGCGTTGACGCGGGCGACCAGGCGCTCGGTCCCTTCCGGCAGGCCGGCCTGAATGGCGTGGAGGAGGAGGCCGTCGGCGCGGTCGGGGTCGCTCGTGGATAGAAGATCGCTCAAGTTCCACAGCGCGGAGGCGTTGGCGGCGTCGAGCGCCAGCGCCTTCTCGAAGGCCGCCTTCGCCTCGGCGGCGCGGCCCTCCTCGCGGAGGATGAGGCCGGCGTTGTTGTAGGAGCCGGCCGTGCGTGTGGGGTCGTCGCCGGGATCGCTGGGATCGCCGCGATCGCCGCCGCCGGCCGTCCGCCGCGGCGGCTCGGCGGCGCCGACGTAGCCGAGGGCGCGGAGCTTGGCGACGTCCTCCTCGGCCGTCCCTCCGGCGGCCCCCGCGGCAGCCGCGGCCGCCGGCCGGAAGTGCGCCGCGTAGCGGACCGGCGGCCCCTCCGCGGCCGGCGCGCCGGGGAGCGGCGGCCCGAGGAGGCCCTCTCCCGGCGGCATGCCGAGGAGGGCGAGCAGGGTGGCGCAGACCTGGCGGACGCTCCCGCGCGAGCGCTCCTTCTGCGCCGCGATCCCCGGTCCCCAGAGGACGTAGATCCCCTCGTCACGGTGCCAGCGGCCGGCGGTCGCCGCGGCGGCGCTGGCGAGCTGCTCGGGCCTTCCCTCC
>DATNKQ010000628.1:0-8153 GCA_035603315.1 Thermoanaerobaculia bacterium | reverse complement strand
GCTCTTGAAGGGAGATCGATATGACCGCCGTTGTCAAATCCAAGTCCAATATTACGAACAACCGTGCAGCCTCGCCGATCGGGGATTCCCCGTCCGGCCCATGGGACGCGGTGGTGCTTTGCTGTTCAGGAACATTTCCTGGTTTGCCCGAGCAAGGTCACCTCCTCCTCATGGACAACCAAACTGGCGAAATATTCGCGTACTCCGATGCCGCGGTGGTAGGGAACGCCGATCCAGTGCATGTCGGGACCCTTACGGCCGTGGGCAAGAGAATTATCAAGCCCGGTAAGAAACCTTGATCGGAATGAGACCGCCGGAGGGTGGTGCGAGAAGCGCCGCACGTCGCTCAAGGCTCCTGCCGCATCTGCTGCAGCTTGGCCTCGCTCATGGAGTCCTCGAGAGTCCCGAACGTCTCCGGCAGCCTCTGGAGCCGCCGTCTGCGGCTGAACTCGAGGAGAGCGGTGACGATGGCCTCTCGCTTGGTCTGCCTACTGGGCTGGCCTCGCTCACCGGCCCGTGACGTTCGTAGGCCTCTGGCTGCGCCAGTTTCGTGGGCGCCAAAATCGAAGTCTTCTTGGGAACCGGAACTTTCCCATGTAGGTACAGTAAGATAGCGACGTTACAACTCTGGTGAGGCCCATGGAAGCAATGCCCAGGCAGGATCCCAACGTGCTGTTCTTCGGTAACTCTGTGGATGCTTCTTTGCGGCTCAGTGACCTTGAACAGTTTCGCGAGTATCTTGACGGCTATCTCCGAACAGAGAGTGAATTCATGTCGAGTCTTCATTCCGATCTCGAAATCGACATGGTGCCGCTCTTCGCGGAGACGTTCCCGCCGCTCCTCCACTCAGCGATCATTACGTCGACGGTATCTCTTGTCGAACTTGAGGTCCGTGGGTACTGCGAGGCGATGCGCAACAGCCTTGGCCTGGCGCTTAGGGTGAGCGAACTCTCCGGCGCCCTCCTTGACCGCTTCTGGAGATACTGCGGGAAGGTTATCGGGCTTCAGCTCGATGCGGACAGGTTGCGTTGGGCCGATCTCGTGGGTCTGTTCGAACTTCGAAATTGCCTTGTTCATGTCGGAGGGGACCTGGCTGAGTTCCAAGGAGCCTCCGTGGTCCGTGCGTTTGCGGGCAGGCACGGTACACCGAACCTCGAGGGTCGCTCCATGGCCATTAACTCTAAGACCTCGGTGGTTGCTCTCGAGATTGCCAGCGTGTTCTTAGACGAGATCTTTGACCTTGCGCTTGCCCGCTTCCCGGGTCAGTACCTGCCGCGTCTGGGCAGTTGAAGTCGCCTGCCTCAGGCTAATTCATTTGGTGAGCTCCCGTCGCCGGCACCTTCTGCGCCTTCCTCTTCACCACCGGGAACTCGAGGAAGTCGGTGGTCACATCAGGACCAGAAAGCCTGGCGTTCGTGCTTACCTTCTGCACGACCACTCCGAAGAGGGCGTTCGGCGGCGCCTCTGGTACGTTAACGGTCGCCGTGGCTTCTGGCGCCAGCCGGATCGGCGGGCGGTTGATGACATCCGTTCGAATCGGTTTACGGCGCGTTTTGGCGTTCAGGTCGGCAAGGGGCACCTGCCGCGCATGCCACTCGACCGTCAGCCCTCCGACATAGCGTGGTATCGGGTTACAGTCCCGTTCGTTGTTGACATAGATGATCTGCGAGCCTGCTGATCCCCACTGGTGCGTGTTCGTCGAGACCTGTTGAGCGCAACCGGTCCGTTGTCCGTTCAGGGTCCAGAAGACGCCCAGGATGCTGACAGAGGAGGACCCAGGAAGGTTGAACCCGACGTGAGCGATCTGGCCGGGCTGGACAGGGTTGTTGGGATGCGACCATTTCAGCAGGGTGGTCCCACCAGTGCCCGGTGACTCGGTAAACGACGCGAACAAGTTAGCAGCATACCCGTCATAATGGTTGACGTTCGCGAAAGAGCCGGCGAGGACGATCTCGATGTCGTTGGCGACCTGCCCGCTGCTATTCACGAGGTCCTTGTTGACGCCTACCGATGGACAGTCGGGATAGGTGATCGCCAAGTTCCCATGAACGAACAAACCGGTGTAGCTCCCTTGATTGTTCACGGTGATATCCAGGGTATTGTTGCCGCCGATAACGAGTTCGCTGGTAGAAATGTTGATGGTTGCGCTCGACAACGGGTTGAATGTCGCATTTAGTGGATGAACAGGGTGCGAATTGACACTCAGCCCGGTGACAGTATTATCGCCGCCCAGCTTCGCCAGTGAAACTAGGACATTAGAAGCCTTGCAGGATGGCGCTACGAATGTAGTCCTGTAGATGAAATCGCCTGTTAATCCTCCACTGGGTGAAGTTGCATTCCCTGAAGTATCGATATAGGGCGATAGCCACCTCGCACTTGGGTCGCTCGCCCATGTATTCGGGTGAAGGGTCCCGAAAAGGTCAATCAAACTGCCGTTCGTGCAGGGAACAGGCGCAAACGTCCCGCCTGGGACCTCTAATTGCCACTTGGGATCGTTGGTCGCGACGGCAATAAGACCTCCTCCACCGTTCGCGACTCCAGTCGAGAGGTCGACGACTTGGGTGGCTTGGCCGTATGCAACGGAAGCCGTCGTCAGCAATAGGCCCAGAACCAGCTTAAATGTTTTCATCCTCGTTTCTCCGCTATGATAACCAGCGCCGCAGCAGAGCGCAAAGTCCTGCATGCAGCGGGCGCGCGTTCTAGTGACCGCTTTCAACTTCCCACCTCTTGCGCCACTTGATCTGGATTTCCTCGGGAGCCGTCCTTAACAGAACGCTACGTAAGGTCCAGTGGCACCAATCATCAAGCTGTACCTTTTCTCGGATCTCCCGTTGCTCGCTGGTCAGACCGCGAATTGGACATCCCAAGCCGGATTTAACGTAAAAGCACTCCAATGCCTCTTCGAGGAAACCGCATTGACCAGCCTCACCGTATTTCAAAGGCTTTATCGTCATGAGGGCAATCAAGTCATGAAGCGTTTCCATACCAGTAATTGGATAAGGCCAACCCACATTTAGAGCGTTACCTACCTCCTGATCAAGATAGTATGTGCCATCGATCAGGACCAAGGGCAACGGGAATTGACGCCCCAAGCCGGCATGGTACAGGTGAGGAAGTGCGAACTCGCCAGGGTGCTTGATGCGGTACAGACATGCATTCAGCATATTGCCTAGCACCTGCTGACCTATTCGCGGGGCTCCCGTGGCGTATTGGAATAGGTTCCAAATGGGCTCTACGAGCTCGAAATGCTCTGCCAGGTAACTTGTTTGAGGAGTGCCCGGCGGCAAGGAGTCGCCTAAGAACGTCTCGATCAGAGCTTTGTTTTCCGGGGTAGCGGGAATATGACGCGCGAACGCACCAACTACGATCCGGGTGAGCTGAACTGCCATTTTCTTGATGGCAAAGTCAGGAGAGGGCCAGCCGTACCACTGGCAAAATTGTTCCTGAAATTGGGCCACGGCTTGCGCTGGCTCATCGCCATCCTTTGGCTGCAAGGGCTCCAGACCCTGAAGGGCAAAAGCGAGCTTCCCGAACCGGTACGGCAAGCTGAACATCTCCAAATGAGTTTCGCTATCGCTGGGCGTGATATCGATTACGTCCGACATGATGGTTAAATCCACGGCGGCCAGAAAGGCAAGGGCCAGATTGGCCTCGCTCGAATAGCGATGGCCATGCAGCCGCCGCCAGTATTCCCATACTCCCAGGTACTTTTGGTCCTCGATCTCGTCGAGTTGCTCCGGCTTCGGCAAAGGCCTTCCCTCGTAGAGTTGCTGCGATATATAGGCGGCGGACTCCATCAAGTACAGGCCGTTGAAAGGAAATATTACTACCTTCTCGCTGGCGGCTGGGAACATGAGCATGGCGCCATAGCCGATGAGCTTCTTCCCTGGACTGTGGGGCAACCCCAGCAGCAATTGCGAAGTGGGCCAGGCGCCGTCAGGAGCATCGCCGGTCGTGATCCAATTTTCTCCCAGGCGATCGACCGAGTCGAATATCGGCGGCAGCTTGCCGGTTCTCAGATTTTCCTGACTCAGCGTCATCGGATACACCGCGAACTCCGCATCGATACTTTTAAGCGATTCTTCCAGGATCTCGGGCGGGACCAGTTGCTCGGCGTATGTCTGCCCACAGATCCAGTGGGGAAGGCCTCCCGCAGCAGCCACCTGCGCCCGCAGCTTATCCAGGAATAAGACGAAGTGCCATTGCAGTTTCGGACAGGAAATCATCTGCCAGTAGTGCAAGCGCTCGTGAAAGAGGACGGGGGCCGTGCTGGGGGGGAGGTTGTCAGGCAGTCTCTGAATCTGCACGGCGTCCGCGGCACGCCGCGCATGAAAGGATGCCTCGGCCGCCTGCAAAAGTGTCTCGGTCGTGAGGTCCGAATGGGAGCGTGGCGGATGCACCAGGTCCGGCGAAGCCATGTCTACGCGGAACAGGTTGCAGAACAGGGACTCGAAGTTATAATTACCCTCGATGCGCGCGCCTGGTGTCGGCTCTTCCACCTCCACCTCCATTCCGGGTGCCTACCTTCGACCTACCTACGCTCTCTTCATCTCTCGCCTGTGATGCTCTAGCCATGGCCCGGATTAGCCTCCGGGGTTACGCTCCGACAGAACTCCTCCAACCCGATCTTCACGAGCAAAGCTGCCATGGGCAATACCGGGATGCCGAGCATTGCTGGAGATGCCAGCAATGCCGTCGCTACGAGAACCGTCAGGTCGATTGTGTTCTTCATGCTGGTGCCACGCTGTTTGTACTGCCGGCAGACAATGCTGCGAACCTCACTGGCGCGTGACAAGAAGATATTCTTGCCGCGGGCCATGAGAGCCCCCGGGCTATTCAATTGCTGGCGCGCCCGCTCCGGCACCAAGAGCCCATAGAGTTCTTGCTCACCAAGGTCCAGGAAGCTTTTCACCTCTTCACGATCAAAACTGTCCATGACAAATTTCCTCCGGGCACCTCTTCGAAGCCCCTGCTGGCGTTACGAGTCGGTTTCGTCAGTTTACGCCGATCCGAGGAGCGGCAGAAGAGCTCCCGCTGGCCTTCGCGCCCCCCCTCCCCGGCCCTCCTCCCCCACAAGGGGGGAGGGAGAAAACTTCGAGTCGACCGCTGTAACCCTTACAAGTCTCTGACAGGGAAGAGTTTGTCGCCTCCCTCCCTTCTCCGCCGGCGGCGCCTCCCGGGGTCCCCTATATATAGGGGGTCTTTTTTCGACTTGACCCGGCGGCAACGGAGCCGCCTGGCGCTTGAAAGGAGGAAGGAGGATTCGCCCAGAGGGGCGAAGGCAGGAGATACAAGCGGACGGAATGGGGCCGAACCTGGCCGGTGACCCCATCCCGCCCATCTTCCGAGAGAACCAGAAACCTGGCCCCCACGGGGTACCGAGCCTACCACGTGGGTGCCGCAACCGTTCCCATGAACGGAAAGGACCGACATCATGCCCACGCGTTCGTTTGAAGAGAAGCTCGGCGACTGGCAGAAGCTGCTCGACAACATCACGCCCCAGCTCCCCAACATCCCCCAGGCCGCCCCGGATCATGCGGCCCTCGAGCCGCTCCTTGTGGAGGCGAGGACCCTGCAAGCCCAGCAGGAGATCCAAAAGCGGCAGCTCCGCCAGACCAACCAGCGGCGGCGGGAGATCGCCAAGTCGGCGACCGACCTCCGCAACCGTCTGACGGCCACAGTGAAGGGGGTCTTCGGTCTCGAGGACGAGAAGCTCATCGACTTCGGGATCCTGCCCCGTCCGCGCCAGATCCGCCGCCCGCGCCCCACCAGCGCGGATCAGGCCCTGACGCTTGCGGGCGCCAGTGCCAAGGCCCAGGCCAAAGCCGCTGCCAAGGCTGCCGCCAAGGCCGCGGCGAAGGCGATCGCGGAAGCGGCGGCGATCGTCGTGCAGTAGCTCGCCGCTCTATCCTAGAATCCTGAAAACGGCGCCGGGGAAGTCCTCTCCCGGCGCCTCTTTTTCGCCCCCAGAGGCCAGGGGCCTCGCCCGCTCGCGGGGGTCCCATCCCATCGCCGCGGCGCGCATCCCGCCTGAACGGGAGGGAGCCGATCGATCTGGAATCGTCCCCGTTCGATCGGGATCATCCCAATTGAATCGGGATCATCCCGTTTCAATGGGCGTCCATCCTCTGCAATCGGGATAATCCCATTCCGATTGGCGTCGATCCTTTTGAACTGGCGCGATCCCATTTCGATCGGGACGATCCCGTTGCGATGGGGATGATCCCAATTGAAATGGGACGATCCCGATCCGATGGGCGTGATCCCGATGGAGCGGGGAAGATCCCGCTTCGGTTGGGATCAGCCCCGCAGACCTGGAGGCCAAGTTCAGTGTTTCTCCGACACTGTAGACTGCGCGCTTGAGAGAACCCCTATGTCGAGATCTCCTCTCCGCCGAGGCATCCGGGCCCTCGCTCTTGCGCTCCTCCTGGACGGATTGCCGGCGGCTGCTGCGATGCCGCCGCGACCTCCGCTCTCCTGCAGCGCCGTCGCCGGGCTCGACCGGCTGCTGAAGCCGGGTACGGTCGTGCTCCTGGGGGAGATGCATGGCACCAACGAGTGCCCGGGATTCGTCGCCAACGCCGCCTGCCTGGCGCTGAAATCCGGCGATCGGGTCACCGTCGGGCTGGAGATCCCCTCCGCGGAGGGGAAGCGCTTCGCCGCCTACCTGCGGTCGAAGGGCACGGAAAAGGACCGCGCCGCCCTTTTGGCCGGCCCCTTCTGGAGCGACCCGGCGGCCCAGGACGGGCGCGCCAGCCGGGCCATGCTGTCCCTCGTCGAGAGCCTGCGCCAGCGGAAGGCCGACGGCTACCCGGTGCGGGTGAAGCTCCTCGACCGTAAGGCCAAGGACCGCGACCGCGTCATGGCCGAGCGCCTGCGGGCGGCGATCGAGGCCGCGCCGGCCGACCTGTTCCTGGTGCTGACCGGGAACGTCCACACCCGCACCCTCCCGGGCTCGCCCTGGGACCCGCACCGGCAGAACATGGGCGCCCTCCTCGTCAAGCGCCTGCCGAAGAAGAAGATCGTCGCCTTGGACCTCTCGCACAACGGCGGCATGGGCTGGCTCTGCATCCCCACCATGGCCGACTGCGGGATCCACACCCAGGACGCCGTCCGTCCGGGCGACGAGCCGCGAGTCAGCGTCTACGCCAAAGGGGTCGATCTCTCCGGTTTCCACGGCTTCTATCACGTCGGCTTCCTCACCCCCTCGCTGCCGGCGGCGGTGCCGGTCGACAAGGACTCCAAGATCCGCAAGGTCCCCGGCGGCTGAGGTTGCCTGCAGAGGTTCCCGCGCGAGAACTTAGGGCCTGTCATTCCGAGCGTGAGCGAGGGACCTGGGTGGGGGGAGGCCTCCCAAACATCTGGTAGCAAAGGCCTTCGCGCCGCCCTTCCCCCAGGTCCCTCGCTATCGCTCGGGATGACAATGGTATGGGTTGCGCGCTACAAATGGAGGGGCCCAACAGCGAGCATCTCGAGGTCGAGGACCTCCGCCGCGTCCACCCCGCGCGCTTGAACGAGCACCCGGATCTCCTCCCCCATCCCTTCGCCGTCGAGGAGCGCCATTGCCTGTTGCCGGGTCTCGGCGTCGGCGCCGGCCAGCTCTTCGAAAAGGCCGCAGGCGGTGAGCCAGAGAGCCTGGGGGGTCAGGGCGACGGTCGCGAGCTCTTCTTCCTCCCCCGCTCTCATCAGCGCCGAGAAGTCGACGTGCGCCGTCAGGTCCTGCTCTCCCACGCGTACGAAAGGGTTGCGGTGGACGGTCTGCCGCGTGTAGCAGGCGAGCGTCCCATACTGCCGCACGCGGGCATCGAGGAGCCGCGGGCGCTCGAAGCCGTAGTCGCAGGTCACCAGCAGGCCGCGCCCGAGCCGGCGCGCGAGCTGCCGGTAGAGCGGCGCCCAGCCGAGCGCGAGGTCGGCGATCTGGCCTTCCGCGAGCTCCACATCCGGATAGCGCAGTAGGTCCGCCAGGGCCGGCTCCGAGAGCTCCCCCGGCCGCCAGGCGAAGGCGCCCTCGGCATCGAGGTTCACCCACAGCTCCCCCGGTCCCCCATTCCTCCGGCCGATCAAGCGATGGAACGGCAGAGCGTCGAACAGCTCGTAGGAGAAGATCAGGCCGTCGACCCCGCCCGCGGCGATCTCCTCGAGATCGCCCACCC
>DATNKQ010000617.1:0-8137 GCA_035603315.1 Thermoanaerobaculia bacterium | reverse complement strand
CGGAAGAGATTCCGTAGCTCCGGTAACCCTACCCGTCTCCGGGAAATCTCCCCTGCGGCCGGTTAGTCGATCCCTCGCTATTTGCAGATATCGCAGGCGTTGCGGGGCTAGCGCAGGAGTTGCGCGACTCGCGCAGCGGCTGCGGAGCTCGCGCAGCTTTTGCGGAGGTCGCGCAGAGTTTGCGGAGCTAGCGGAATCTCTGCGGAAGTCGCGCAGAGTTTGGGGGACTCACGCAAATTTTGCGGAGGTCGCGCAGGAGTTGCGGAGGTCGCGCAGAATTTGCGGGAGTCGCGCAGACTCTGCGCGAGTCGCGCAGTTCCTGCGTTGATAATCGATTCGCGGGAATGGCTACCCTTGGCGGGGGAAGCCCTCCGATGGCTTCGGATCTCTTCCGGACCTCGGATTTCTCTTCGCGGCGGCCGGTAGGGGGAAACTTGGCGCCGGAAGCCTTATTTCGGGCTGGGCGGCGCTGCTTTTCGGCGGGAAACGATACGGGGCCGACGGGATCTCCGTGACATCGGCGGCCGTTCAGGACCCCCAGACCGCGGAGACGTAGTTGATCGGCGCGTGGTCGGCCAGATCCCGCACGGGCACCGTCCCACGCCGCCAGGCGAGCTCGACGAAGTATCTCTCGCGCGCCTCTGTCTGGTCTCTGCGGATCGCGGCGTCGTCGAAATTCTCATGCACCGTTCCGGCGCTGTCGATGTACCTTTCCTGGCCAACGTGCTGGTAGTGCTCGACGAGGAGATTCTCCGGCGGAATCCGGCAGATGAGGTCGCAGCAGTCCACGTAGCGGAACGTCTGGACTCCTGCTAGCGTCGCGGTGAATGCCGCGTCGCCGACACGGGGCGAACCGAAGGTGTAGAGCGCATCGGGTGGGTGCAGGCTCGCGGCCAAGGTGGCCAGGGCGGCGCCCAGGCTGTGGCCGGTGAAAATTAGCCGCCGAGGTTGGGGAGGCGTCGCGAGCCACGTCTCGATAGTCGGCCAGGCAATTTTCAGGGCGTGGGCGAATCCCGCATGGACTCGCCCGCCTCTTGGCCATCCGACCTGCGCCGCATCGAGATCAGTCGCGAAGTCGCCGACCTTCTGCTCGGTGCCGCGGAATGCCAGGACCGCCAGATCGGGGCTTCCCGCGAGGAACGCCTCGGTGTCCCATTCGTCGAGGAACTCGAAGCGGTCCAAGGCGATGCCACGGAAGATCGCTCTGAGCTCCTCCATCGCCTGCGCTCCACTTTCCGCCTTCTTGTAGGCGAGCCGCGCCGCTTCGACGCAGAGCAACGGCTCCGCAGGAGGCGCTCCGGGCTTCAACACCGTGTCGCCCAGCTCGGGAAAGAGCAAGGCTTTTCGCGACGGATCGTAAGGAATGGATCTCGGCATGGCTTCTCCTCAAAGGCGCTGGCTGGCCATACGCTACGCCCGAGGAGACCAATGGTCAAGTGGTTCTAATTATCGAATCTGTCTATAAGACAAAATGACGGACGCTGCCCCCTCTTCCCCTTCGCATCTCCGCTTGATGATCTCCAGGATGTATCGCGGCCATCCGGCGACGTTATCTGAGTCCTCACCCCCGGGGACCCTACCGCCCGGTGATCCGCACCATGTTCCAGAGGTCGGCCAACGCGTCGTCGAGGGTCCTCCTGGGCTGCCAGCCGAGGGCTCGCAGGCGGCGGTTGTCTCCTTGCAGGAGGGGGAGGTCGACGGGGCGCATGCGCTCGGGGTCGGGCTCGACCTTGGCCTTCACCCCCGAGATCGCCATCAGACGGTCGAGCGCCTCGCCGATCGAGGGGGCGTTGCCGCTCGCCAGGTTGTAGACCTCGCCGGGGCGGCCCTTCTCCGCCAGGACGCGGTAGGCGGCGGCGCCGTCGTCGACGTGCACGAAGTCGCGGCGGGCCGAGAGGTTCCCCACCTTGAGGACCGCCGGCTGCTCGCCGCGGGCGATGGCCGCCAGCTGGTGGGCGAAGGCGGGGAGGGCGAAGCTCGCCGCCTGGCCGGGGCCTACCAGGTTGAAGCTCCGCGCCACCACCGCTCCTGCCGCGAAGGCGAGCCTTTCGGCCGCCGCCTTGGTGAGGGCGTAGGGGGTGTGGGGGTCGACCACCTCGTCCTCGCAGATCGGCTGCCGCTCGGCCGGCACGGCGCCGTAGACCTCGGCCGAGGAGGCGAGGACGACCCGCGCCCCGCGGGCCGCGCGCAGCAGGTTCTCGGTCCCCAGGACGTTGACCCGGAAATAGTCGGACATCCGCTTCCAGGATTCGCCGACGTGGGAGAGGCCGGCCAGGTTGACGATGGCCTCGGGCGCCGTCGCCGCGATCACCCGCTCCAATGCCGGCGCGTCCAGGAGGTCGGCCTCGTGGAGCTCGACGCCCGCCACCTCGACGCCCTCGGGCCGCTCGTCGAGGAAGAGGCCGGCGACGGTGTCGCCGCGCTCCCGCAGGTGCAATGCCAGGCGCCGGCCGACGAAGCCGCTGATGCCGGTGACGAGGACGCGCATTCGCTCTCGCGGCGATCGTCTCAGGCGGGCAGGGCGACGCCGGCGCGGTCGCGCCTGAGGGCCAAGGTCCGGCGCCAGTAGTCGAGAAGGTCGCGGACGGTCTGGTCGAAAGGGATGCGCGGCGCCCAGCCGGTGTCGGCGCGGAACTTCGAGCTGTCGCCGATCAAGATCTCGACGTCCGACGGCCGCAGGCGCTCGGGATCGACCTCGATCTTCACGTCGACGTGGGCGAGCGCCAGGATCATGTCGAGGACGGCGCGGATGGAGATCCCTTGGCCGGTGGCGATGTTGTAGACCTCGCCCGGCCGCGCCTTGGTCACCGCCAGCCAGTAGGCGCGCACCATGTCGCGCACGTCGGTGAAGTCGCGGATGGCGTCGATGTTGCCCACCCGGATGACCGGCTCCTGCATCCCCAGCTCGATGGCCGCCGCCTGGCTGCAGAAGTTGGAGGTGACGAAGACCTGGCCGCGGCGGGGGCCGGTATGGTTGAAGCCGCGGGTGCGGACGACTTTCAGGCCGTAGCTCTGGAAATATTGATAGCCCAGGAAGTCCTGCGCCACCTTGGAGACCGCGTAGGGGGAGAGCGGGCGGAGCGGGTTGGTCTCCTTGATCGGCACCTCGTCGGGGAGCACCAGGCCATATTGCTCGGAGGAGCAGGCGATCTGCACCACGGGGTCGAGGGAGAGGGCGCGGATGGCCTCGAAGAGGTTGGCCTGGCTGGTGACGTTGGTGATCAGCGTCTCGTTGGGCGCCTTCCAGCTCGACGGCACGAAGCTCTGCGCCGCCAGGTGAAAGACGACGTCGGGCCGCGAGACCTCGAGGGCGCTGCAGACCGAGGTGTAGTCGCGGAGGTCGGACTCGACGAGCGTCACCCGCTTCCCCAGGTGCTCGACGTTGTCCATGCGGCTGCGCCAGCGGTAGGTGCCGAACACCTGGACGTCCGGGTGCTCGGCCAGGATGTACTCCGCCAGGTGGGAGCCGGCGAAGCCGGTGATGCCGGTGATGAGAGCCTTCATTTACGTCCTCCGTAAGTCGCGCCGCGCCCGTTCCGCACGCTCCGCCAGAAACTCGGCCAGCCCGTCTTCCCAGGGCTCGACCCGCCGTCCGGCGGCGGCCTCGAAGCGCTTGACGTCGAGGACCGAGTAGGCGGGCCGCGGCGCCGGGCGCGGGAACTCCGCGGTGGTGACCGGCACGACCTCGGTCGCGGCGGGGGCTCGGGGGTCGAGACGGGCGATCTCGCGGGCGAAAGCGTACCAGGATACGGGCTCCCGGTTGCGATAGTGGATGAGTCCGGTCAGGGAGAGCTCGGCGAGGTCGGCGAGCGCGCGCGCCAGGTAGGGAGTGTAGGTGGGACAGCCCACCTGGTCGTCGACCACCTTGAGCGGCAGCTTGCCGGCGGCGATCAGCCCCAGCATGGTGGCGGCGAAGTTGGGGCCGCCGGGGCCGAAGAGCCAGCTCGTCCGCACGACGAGGGCGCGCCCGTAGGCCAGGGCATGACCCTCGCCCTCCAGCTTGCTCTGCCCGTAGACGGAGAGCGGCGCCGTCGGCGCGTCCTCCCGGTAAGGATGGTCCGCCCGGCCGCCGAAGACGTAGTCGGTCGAGACGTGGAGGAGACGCGCCCCGGCGGCGCCGGCTGCAGCCACCGCATGGGCGACCCCGCGGCCGTTGACGGCGAAGGCGCGGTCGCGCTCCGTCTCGCAGGCATCGACCCCGGTGAAGGCTGCGGCGTTGACGACGAGCTGCGGCCGAAAGGCGTCGGCCCAGTAGAGGAGCCGCGCGGCGTCGGTCAAGTCGGCCTCGGAATGCGACAGGGCGAGGACGGGCCAAGCGCGCCGGCGCCCCTCCGTCGCCAGCGCGCGCCCCAGCATGCCGGTGCCGCCGAAGATCAACGTGCGCATGAGGAGAGGAACGCGGGTGGGTTTTTTATGTAGGGGCGGGGCTTGCCCCCGCCCGGGAGGGGACAAGCCCCTCCCCTACACAAGCTCCCGCTTGTCATCCTGAGTTCGCCACCTACGTGATCCCCACCTCGGAGTTGTCCCCGAGCATGAAGCGGTAGGCCTTGGGTTTGAAATCGGTCTTGACGATGCGCACGTTGCGGCCGATGAGCGAGCCGTCGATGCGCAGCGGGATGTCCTTGATCTCGCTGTCGGCGAGCACGATCGAGTTCTCGATCTCGCAACGCTCGAGGACGCAGCGCTCGCCGATCGAGGTGTACGGTCCCACGAAGGCGTGCTCCAGGCGGGCGCCGTCGCCGATGACGACCGGCCCCCGCACCAGCGAGTCGACGATGGTCACCCCGGCGCCCACCTCGACCCGCCCCTCGATGCGGCTCCCCGAGCCCAGCTCGCCGCCGTTCTTGACCGTCATCGCCTCGAGGACGATGCGGTTGGCCTCCAGCATGTCGTCGAGCTTGCCGGTGTCCTTCCACCAGCCGCGCACGATGTGCGGGTGGACGGCCAGACCGCGGTCGATCAGGTCCTGGATGGCGTCGGTGATCTCGAGCTCGCCGCGGGCCGAGGGGCGGATGCGGTGGACCGACTCGAAGATGTGGGAATCGAACATGTAGACGCCGACGAGCGCCAGGTTGCTCTGCGGCTCTTTGGGCTTCTCGACCAGGCGCACGACCTTGCCGCCCGTCAGCTCGGCGACCCCGAACTGCTCGGGGTTCGGCACCTCGGCCAGGAGGATCTCGGCGTTGCAGCCGCCCGTGCGGTACTCCTCGACGAGGCTCTCGATGCCGCCGGCGATCAGGTTGTCGCCCAGGTACATGACGAAGGACGACTCGCCGAGGAAGTCCTGGGCGATCTTGACCGCGTGCGCCAGGCCCCGCGGCGCGTCCTGCTCGATGTAGGTGACGCGGGCGCCGAAGCGGGCGCCGTCGCCCACGGCGGCGCGGATCTCGGCCTTGGTGTCGCCGACGACGATGCCGATCTCCTCGATGCCCGCCGCCACGATCGCCTCGATGGCGTAGAACAGCACCGGCTTGTTGGCCACCGGCACGAGCTGCTTGGCGGAGGTGTAGGTCAACGGGCGCAGCCGCGTCCCCTTGCCGCCGGAGAGGATCAAGCCCTTCATGGGTGGGAAGTGGCTCAATTTGGCCCCAGAGCCTGTGAATTCAATCCGGCGCGGTTGCCGCGCGAAAACTTTTGGCCTGTCATCCCGAGCGGGAGCGAGGGACCTGGACGGGGGGAGGCCTCCCAGACCTCTCGTAGCAAAATCCTTCGCGCCACCCTTCCCCCAGGTCCCTCGCTCTCGCTCGGGATGACAACCTGGAGGACGTGCCTTTCGTCCCCGTAGTAAGGGCTTGGCCTGTGCGAGTCTTCACAAACTCTCAGGATGGGACGTTCCAGTGTCATTGATAGTTCGTGCTGCGCGAGTTCAGGTCCAGGAAGGTGCCGACGTTCTTGAGGCTGATCGAGAGGCGGATCTCGCGGTCGTTCTCGAGGCTGCTGGCGGTCAGGCCGGTGGCGGTGCGGAAGTCGCGCAGCTCGAGCCGCAGCCCGTAACATTGCGAAGTATAGTTGATGACGTAACGCTGCTGTTGCAGGAGCTTCAGCTGCACGTCGTAGTTGATCTGGCCCTCGAGCTGGAGGTGGTGGGAGAAGAGGTCGAGGACGCTGCCGAAGCGCACCTGGTTGCCCAGCGTCTCGCCGGTGTCGGCGAAGTGGCGGGTGAACCAGGAGAGGGAGACGGTGTCCTTGCCGAGGCTGGTATTGGCGGAGAACTCGGTCGACACCAGGCGTTTGAAGTTGGTGTCGTAGTCCGCCTGCGCCTTGAGGCTCGTGGTGTTGGTGGGGTTGAAGCGCAAGAGCGCCTCGAGCGGGCTCGCCTGGTTCGCCGGCACGCTCGTCAGCGTGTCGCCGGTCGAGGTCAGGGTCGGCGGCAGGTTCAGGAAGCTGTAGTTGCGCGCCACCTCGAAGAGGAAGATCTCGCGCGCGCTGACGTCGGTCCCCCCCGCCTTGGGCTTGCCGAGCAGACGGTTGTCGAGCGCCACGCGGGCGGAGTTCTGCTGCTGCTGGAAGTCGACCTCGTCGAAGAGGGGGACCTCCTGCGGGTTCTTCACCTCGCCCTGGTAGTTGTAGGTGAAGCGCGGCTCGATGACGTGCTTGAACTTGCCGAAGGGGCCGATGTCGGCGGTGAAGATGCGGGAGAACGACGGGCCGACGATCTCGGCGCTGGCGACCGGGAAGGTCTCGGTCAGCGGCCGGCCGGTGAACGTCTGGCCGGTCGCGTCCAGGTGATCGCCGTAGAAGGTGGCGCGCTCGCCGGCGGTGACCGAGACGGAGAGCCAGGGGAAGGTGCGGATGGGCAGCGTCAGCTCCGGGAAGAGGTCGACGCGGCTGTATTTGCCGGCGTAGCTCAAGGGGCGGGCGATGTCGAGGTAGTCGATCGAGCTCCGCATCTCGAGGTAGAGGGGCGTCGGACCGAGCTTGGTCGAGCGCAGGCGGTACTCGAGCTCGGGCAGCTTGCGCTGCTCGATCGTCGAGGTGGTGTCGACGAAGGTCTCGCGGTCGTCGAGCAGGAGGTTGAGCGAGTGCGGCCCCCAGTTGCCGGTGATGAACCCGCGGCTGTAGATGGAGCGCAGGGTGTTGACGTTGAAGTCGCGCTCGAAATCGTGCGCGAAGTTGAAGTCGGAGTAGCGCAGGAAGGAGATCACCCCGCGCATGCCGAACGGCAGGTCCTCGGTGACGTGGTTCAGCTGGACCTTCCAGCGCTCCTCCTTGAGCACCGGGTCGTGGACGGTGTAGCCGACGAACTGGCCCTCGGTCCCCTCGGTCGGGTGATAGCGGAACTCGTCGCCGACGCCGAAGAAGCTTTTGCTGTAGGTGTCCAGGTGGAAGGTGGTGTCGTAGCTGCGGCCGAGCACCTGGTAGTAGGCGAGCCCGAGGGTGAAGCCGCGGTTGCCCGAGAAGCCGATGTTGGGGATGAGGAAGCCCGAGGTGCGGTCCCGCTTGGCCGGCCAGAGGATGAAGGGGGTGTAGAGGACGGGCAGCTTCTTGACTTTCATCGTCGCGTTGTACACCCGCGCGTAGCCCTCGACCTGGACCGTCGCCCGCCCCAGCCGGAAGCTCCAGTCCGGCACCTTCTGGCTGCAGGAGCTGAAGGTGCCGTCGGTCACCGCGTAGGTGTCGTCGCCGGTCTTCTCGATCTCGCGCCCGGTGAAGTAGTAGTCGGGGTCGAGCTGCGCGGTGGCGTTGCTCAACGTCCCGGTCTTCAGGTCGAGGTCCCAGGTCAGGGTGTCGCCGCTCATCCGCCGCGGCCCCTGGTCGACTACCACGTTGCCGGTGGCGGTCACCGTCCGCGCCTTGAGGTCGATCTCCGCGCGGTCGGCGGCGATGTCGATGTCCTGGTACTTGACCTTGACCGCCCCGGTCAAGACCGCGTAGTCGTCCCGCTTGTACTCGAGCGACGCGGCACTGCCGGCGGCGCTGCCGCCGGTCTTGTCCTTGGGGCTGGGCGGGAAGTGGAGGTCGAAGTTGATCCGATTGGGCGCCTCGGCGGCCGGCGTCGGTGTGGGGGGTTTGGGCGGGTTGGGCGGCTGGGCGCCGGGGGTGGCCGGCGGCTGCACCCCGGAGGGCAGCGCCGGCAGCCCGGAGGCCGCCGGCGCCTGCTCTGTCTCCAATGTAGGGGTGGGGCTTGCCCCCACCC
>DATNKQ010000615.1:0-8633 GCA_035603315.1 Thermoanaerobaculia bacterium | reverse complement strand
TCGGCAAGGAGGGCTGGCGCATCTTCCGCCACGCTCTGGGGACTGATCCGACCGGCGACGCGCTGGTCTTCGGCGAGGGCCGGCCGCCGGAGCAGATCCTGCAGGCGGACCTCTCTCCCGACGGCCGCCAACTCGCCGTCTACGTCCGCCACGGCGTCTCCGACGACAAGGTGGAGGTTTGGGTCCAGGACTTGGTGGCTAAAGGCCCCTTCTCGCCCATCGTCGACGATCTCGACGCCAGTTTCTATGGTCTGATGGCGGACGGTCACCTCTTCCTGCGCACCAACTGGAAGGCGCCGCGGTGGCGCATCTTTGACATCAATTTGAGCGATCTCAAGGCCGCGGCGCGGGATCGCAGCCGCTGGCGCGAGGTGGTGCCGGAGAGCGCGGCCGTCCTCACCGATTTCTCGCTCGTCGGCGGCAAGATCGTCGCCAGCTACCTCGAGAACGTCTCCTCCCGCATCCGGGTCTTCGAGCCCTCGGGAAGGCTGGCGCGCGAGATCCCGCTGCCGACTCTGGGCTCGACCGGCGACCTACGCGGGAGCTGGGACTCCGACGAGGCCTTCTACGGATTCACCTCCTTCGTCACGCCACCGCTGGTCTACCGGGTGAGCGTGGCAACCGGCCGCCAGGAGATCTGGCAGAAGCCGGCCGTGCCGGCCGCGGGAGCCGAGATCGAGGTGCGGCAGGTCTGGTATCCATCGAAGGACGGCACCCGCGTCCCCATGTTCCTGGTGATGAAGAAGGGCGCGCCGCTCGACGGCGATCGCCCCACCTGGATGACCGGCTACGGCGGCTTCAACATCAGCCTCTCCCCCTACTACGATCCCGAGATCGCCCTCTGGGTGGAGGCGGGCGGCGTATTCGCCCAGCCCAACCTGCGCGGCGGCGGCGAGTTGGGAGAGGAGTGGCACCGGGCGGGCATGCTGGACCGGAAGCAGAACACCTTCGACGACTTCGATGCCGCCGCCGAGTGGCTCGTCGCCAACCGCTACACGCGGCCCGCGCGCCTCGCCATCCAGGGCGGCTCGAACGGCGGGCTGCTGGTGGGGGCGGCGATCACCCAGCGCCCCGACCTCTTCCAGGCGGCGATCGCCGAGTTTCCGCTCCTCGACATGGTGCGCTATCACCGCTTCCTGGTCGCCAACCGCTGGATCCCGGAGTACGGCAGCGCCGACGACGAGAAGCAGTTCCAGGTGCTCTACCGCTACTCTCCCTACCACCACGTCGTCGACGGCACGAAGTACCCGGCGGTCCTCCTCGTCACTGGCGACGCCGACACCCGCGTCGCCCCGCTCCACGCCCGCAAGATGGCGGCCCGCCTGCAGGCCGCCACCGCCTCGGAGCGGCCCATCCTCCTGCAGTACGCCCTCAAGGCAGGTCACTCCGGCGGCCTGTCGCGGGAGGCCGCCCTCGCCGAAACCGCCGATCAGATGGCCTTCCTCTTCTGGCAGCTCGGGGTGAAGCCGCTCCCGCCCCAGCCCTAGCCGTTGCGCCGCCGGCCGGCAGCCCGCCAGCCGAAGTAGACAGGGATGCCGATCAGGAAGATGGCGCTGCCGATGAGCGCGTTCGCGGTGTCGGTGAAGAAGATGTTGACCACGATCCCCACCCCGAAGAGAGAGAAGAGGATGGGCAGCCAGGGGTACCCCGGCATGGGGACCGGGCGCGGCGCATCGGGCAGCTTGCGGCGGAAGACGAGGAGGGCCACGCCGGTGGCGGCGAAGAAGATCCAGTCGGCGAAGACCGCGTAGGCGAGCAGCCGGTCGTAGGCGCTGGTCAGGGCGAAGAAGGCGGCGATCGCCCCCTGCAGGAGGATCGCCGCCGTCGGCGCGCGAAAGCGCGGGGAGAGGCGAGCGAGCGACTTGAAGAAGAGGCCGTCGGCGGCCATCGCGTAGTAGACGCGCGGCGCCACCATCAGCGAGAGATTGAGGAAACCGAAGGTCGAGACGACGATGAGGAGGCTGATCGCCTTGGCGCCGGTCTCGCCCAGGAGGCGCGAAGCCACTTCGGCGGCGGGCGTCTTCGTCGCCGCCAGGCCGGGCGCCGAGAGGACATGGACGTAGGCGACGTTGGCGGAAACGTAGACGGCGATGACGCAGGAGACGCCGATGAGGATGGCGCGCGGCAGATTGCGCTGGGGGTCGCGCACCTCCTCGGCGACGTAGTTGAGGCTCTGCCAGCCGCCGTAGGCGAACATCGCCGGCACCAGCCCGGCGAAGAAGGCGGAGAGGAGCGGCAGGCCGCGGAGGTCGGGTGGCAGGGCGGGGGTGAAGCCGAGGCCCGACTTGCGGGTGAGGACGAAGGCGCCGACGATAAGCGCCGCGAGCGCGAGCGTCTTGGTGAAGGTGATGACGTTCAGGAGCACCGCCCCCGGCTTGATGCCGAGGGCGTGAAAACCCGCGAGCGCCAAGAGGATGGCGGCGGCGAGCCAGGCGATGAGGCCGCGCGGCAGCGGCACCAGCCGCGAGACGTACTGGGCGAAGGCCACCGCCACTGCCGCCGTGGCCCCGGACTGCACGATCAGCAGCAGCGCCCAGCCGTGGAGGAAGGCGACCAGGGGGTGGAACGCCTCGCGGAAGAAAGCGTACTGCCCGCCCACCCGCGGCATCACCGTCGACAGCTCGGCGAAGACGAAGGCGCCAGCCAAGGCGAGCAGGCCGCCCGCCACCCACACCGCGACGATCAGGAAGGGCGAGCGGACCGCCTGCGCCACCACGTAGGGGTTGATGAAGATCCCCGAGCCGATGATCCCGCTGACGACGATCATCGTGGCGTCGAACAGGTTGAGCCGGCGGGCGAACCCCGGGCTGGCGTCTCGGTCCGTCACGGGATCCATGGCGGCTGCTCCCTGGCGAAAAAGGTGGAGCTCGTCTTGGAAGGCGGGGAGAGTCTAACCCAGGCGGGATCGCCGTCCGTGGGGACCTCCGATCGGTCGCCGCAGTGGAGGAGCTTGAGCTGACCCGCTAGCGGATGCGGCGGCGGCGGTTGCGGATGTAGTCGGCGAGGATGAACTCGCCGAGGTTGTAGGGGGAGGCGAAATAGGCGCGGCCGCGGTTGATCTGGGTGAGCTTTTCCACGAACTGCGTGAGCATGGGGTCGGTGGCCAACATGAAGGTGGTGATGACCACGCGCTGGCGGCGGCAGAGGTCCGCCTCCTCGAGGGTGAGGTTGACGATCCGCATGTCGAGCCCGAACGGGTTCTTGTAGATGCGGCCGTTCTCGGTGATCGCCGAGGGCTTGCCGTCGGTAACCAGGAAGATCTGCTTGTTCGGCTGCTTCTGGCGCGCCAGGAGACCGCGCGCGAGCTGCAGGGCCTCGCGCGTGTTGGTATGGAAGGGTCCGGCCTCGATGTAGGGGATGTCTCTCAGGGCGACCCGCTCGGCGCGGTCGCCGAAGAGGATGACGCCCAGGTGGTCCTTCGGATACTTGGTGGTGATCAGCTCGGTCAGCGCCAGCGCCACCGTCTTCGCCGGCGTGATGCGGTCCTCGCCGTAGAGGATCATCGAGTGGCTGATGTCGATCGCCACGATGGTGGCGCAGGAGGTCAGGTGCTCGGTCTCGTAGACCTCCAGGTCCTCCTCTGCGAGGTCGAGCTCGCCCTCCGTCCGCCGCATGGCGTTCTGCAGCGACCGCGCCGGCTCCAGGAGGTGCAGGTCGTCGCCGAACTGGTAGGCGCGGGTCTCGGGGAGGCGCTCCAGCCCCTCGCCGGCGGCGTGGATCGGGTGATACCCGGGGCCGGCGCGGGAGAGGCCGGCGAAGATTTCCTCGAAGGCGCTCTTGCGGATCTTGCGCTCGCCGCCGGTCGTCAGCTGCAGCTCCCCTTCGCCGTCGCGGCCCACGAGCTGCTGGTCCTCCAGGCTGGCGAAGAAGGCGTCGAGGTCGATCTCCTTGCTGAGGTACCCCTCCTCCTGGAGATAGCGCATCCAGTTCATGGCCTCCTCGACGTCGCCGCCGGAGGCGAGGACGAGCTGGTTGAAGAGGCGCAGCAGGTCGAGGCCGGCGAGGATCGCCTTGAGGAGCTCGGGATCGAGGTAGAAGTACTTGTGCCGCATGCGATGCCCTAGTTGATGTCCCCCCGCCGGCTGCCGCCTCCGCCACCGCTGCCGCCGCCGCGCCGGTTGGGCTTCAGGAGCTGGAACTTGACCATCTCCTTGTAGCTGACCTGGCTGTCGAGGTCCTGGCGGGCGAGCTTGAGGTGCTGGTGCAGCCCCTCGAGAATCGTCTCGGCGGTGAAGGCGCGCTCTTGGCGGCTGGCGCCGCCGCTGCGGGCGGTGAGGTCGAGGAGACCGGGTACGCGCCGGATCTCCTTCTCGTAGTCGGCGAACGGCTGCTCGTCGGAGAGGGTGACCGCGTTGCCCTCGGCGAACCAGCGGACGATCTTGGTATAGGGCCCGGAGTCGTCCTCGCCGCCGCTGCCCAGCTCCTTGCCGACCTCGGGGAAGCGGGCGTCGAAGACCTTCTTGACCGCCAGGCCCACCAGCCGCCGCGCCACCACCTCCGCTCCCTGCTGCTCCCCCTCGTAGACCATCTCGACCTTGCCGGTGATCGCCGGCAGGAGCATCTGGAGGTCGCAGAGGCGGGGGTAGACGGGGTCGTCGCCGGTGCCGAGCGCCCGGCGCTCGAGGTTCGAGACGAGGAGCTCCATCGCCGAGATCGAGACCCGGGCGGAGACGCCGGACGACTGGTCGACGAGGTCGCTCTCCCGCGCCACGAAGCTGATCTCCTCGATGAGCAGGCGCACCTCCTCGGGGATCACCACGCCCGGGACGTCGCGCTCGGTCCAGGCCTCCTGCCGCGTAATATCGGCCGAGACAGCGGTGTCCGGCGGGTAGTGGGTGAGGATCTGCGACGAGATGCGGTCCTTGAGCGGGGTGATGATGCTGCCGCGGTTGGTGTAGTCCTCGGGGTTGGCCGAGAAGACCATCAGCAGGTCGAGCGGGATGCGGACGGGGAAGCCGCGGATCTGCAGATCGCGCTCCTCGAGAATGTTGAAGAGGCCCACCTGGATGCGCGGCGAGAGGTCGGGCAGCTCGTTGATGGCGAAGATGCCGCGGTTGGTGCGCGGCACGATGCCGAAGTGGATCACCTCGGGATCGGCGAAGGTGAGCTTGCGGGTCGCCGCCTTGATGGGATCGATGTCGCCCAGGAGGTCGGCGATCGAGACGTCGGGGGTGGCGAGCTTCTCGTTGTAGCGCGCCTCGCGCGGCAGCCAATCGACGGCCGCGTCGTCGCCGGCGAGCTCGACCAGGCGCTGGCCCTGGGTGGAGATCGGCAGCAGCGGATCATCGTTGAGCTCGGTCGAGGCGAGCACGGGGATCTCGTCGTCCAGGAGGGTTACCAGCGAGCGCAGGATGCGGGTCTTCGCCTGGCCGCGGAGGCCCAGGAGAATGAAGTCGTGGCCGGCCAGGAGGGCGTTCACCACCCCGGGGATCACCGTGCGGTCGTAGCCCAGGATGCCGGGGAAGAGCGGCTCCCCGGAGGCGATCTTGGCCCGCAGGTTCGCCCGCAGCTCCTGCTTGACCGAACGCGGGCGGTAGCCGCTCGCCTTCAAGGCTCCCAGCGTGCGGGGCTTGGTCGCCGAAGTCATCACGGCCATCAGTCGTGCAGCTCCCCGAGCCAGCGCTCGGCGTCGATGGCCGCCCGGCAGCCGGTGCCCGCGGCGGTGATCGCCTGGCGGTAGGTGGGATCGCAGGCGTCCCCCGAGGCGAAGACCCCGGGGACGCTGGTCCGGCTGCTGGGCTCCGTCACGCGGATGTAACCGAGCTCGTTCATGTCGAGCTTGCCGCGGAAGATCTGGGTGTTGGGGCTGTGGCCGATGGCGTAGAAGACTCCCCGGGTGGGGTACTCGCTGTCCAGGCCGGTGTGCAAGTTGTGGAGGCGCACGGCGTGCACCCCGCTCTCGCGGCTTCCCAGGATGTCGCGCACCTCGGTGTTCCAGATCCAGGCGATCTTCGGGTTGGCGAAGGCGCGGTCCTGCATGATCTTCGAGGCTCGCAGCTCGTCGCGGCGGTGGATGACGGTGACCTTGGTGGCGAACTTGGTGAGGAAGGTCGCCTCCTCCATGGCGGAGTCGCCGCCGCCGATCACCACCACCTCCTTGCCGCGGAAGAAGAAGCCGTCGCAGGTGGCGCAGGCGGAGAGGCCGTAGCCCATGAGCTCCTGCTCGGCGGGGAGGCCGGAGAGCTTGGCGGAGGCGCCGGTGGCGACGATCAGGGCGTCGGCGCGGTAGGTCTCCTCGTCGGTGCGGACGACGAACGGGCGCTGTCCGAGGTCGACCTCGACGGCGGCCTGGAACTTCACCCGGGCGCCGAAGCGCCGGGCCTGCTCGCGCATCTTGTCCATCAGCTCCGGCCCGAGGATGCCCTCGGGGAAACCGGGGAAGTTCTCGACGTCGGTGGTGATGGTGAGCTGGCCTCCGGGCTGGTTGCCCTCGAGCACCAGCGGCGCCAGGTCGGCCCGCGCCGCGTAGAGGGCCGCGGTGAGACCCGCCGGGCCGGAGCCCAAGACGAGCACGCGACTGTAGTTGTTCTCCTGCTGCTCCGCGCTCGCCATCGAGGTTCGATCCTCCTGATCCGGGTCTTCGAGGGTTGGGGCTTTGCCGCGGCGACCGCGGCCGGCAGGCCGGGCGGTTCCAAAGCTGCCTCCAGTATACCAGCGGGCGGCGGGCCGTCCGGCCCGTCCTCGCCCCGCCGGCGACGCCGACAAGGGAAAGAACAGCAGCGGATCGAGGGATGTTCCGCAGGCCGCGGCGGGGCCTTGGCCGCCGTGGAGAGCCCCGGGCGGGCCCTCCACGGCGCTCGCAGGACGAGGGAGCTAGTGCTTGTCGTTGAAGGTGACCATGGCCTGCGTCCCCTTGTCGGAGACCGAGACGGCGACCGCCACGGTCCGCTTCTCGTCGCCGCTCTTGCCGGTGACCGATCCGCCGCTCTCCTTGCCGTTCGTCGACAGCGAATTCTTCTCCACCGTGAGGCCGGCCGCCTTGAGCTGCGCCTCGTAGAAGTTGATCACCTGGTCGACCGAGTCCTGCGTGGTCACGACGAAGGCTCCGGTGTGCCCCTCGGCGGTGCTGGCGTCAAAGGAGCCCTGGGTGGTGCCGCTGGGATAGGTCGGGATCCAAGAGGGCAGGTTCTTCGGCGCCCCGGCGCCGCCGGTGAAGGTCGACTCGTTGCCCTTCTCGTCGGTCACCTTGAGCATGCCGCCGTCCTTGGCGGTGGGGTCGAAGGTCGCCGAGCCCTTGTTGGAGGAGAACTTGAACTTGCCGTTCTTGATATCGGCGAAGTTCATCGTCGCCACCTCGCCGGTCTTCTTGTCCTTGACCGTGATGGTCTGGTCGTCGGAGCTCACCAGCTCCAGGTCCGGGTTGGCCTTGACGATGAACTCGGCGGCGGTCTTGCCGGGGTTCTTGGAGAACTGGTCGAACTTGCGCTTGGCCAGGAAGCCCAGGCCGGCGAAAGCCACGAAGCCGATGATGAGGATGACGACGCAGCCGATGCCCACCCAGGCGAGCGGGCTCATGCCCTTCTTGGGCGGTGCGGGCGGAACGCCCTGCGGAGAATTGACGGTCATGGAAAACCCCCTTCTTGCCGAATCGGCACTGGTTTCGGATCGAGGGGCAGACGATACCATGCCGGCCGGGCGCCGGGGGAGTCACCCCGGGGCCGGGAAGCGCGCCTCGCGGAAGCGCCAGAGGAAGCCGGCGAAAAGGGCCGCGAGGACGGGGAAGACGAGGGCGGAGGCCTCCGCTCCCATCGGCCCGCCGGTCAGCCACTGCGGGCCGTGGAAGGAGGCCGCCAAGAGGTGCCCGGGGATGGGGAGGCCGTCGTTGCCGGTGTTGGGGCTGCCGCAGGCGAACATCGAGCCGTAGTTGAAGGCGAAATGCCAGCCGGCGGCGAACCAGACGTCGCCGGTGCGCCGCACGGTGAGGCAGAAGAAGAGGCCGATGAGCCCCACCGAGAGGGCGTCCAGCCAGGTCTCCATCGGCTTGGTGAAGTAGTGGAGGGCCCCGAAGAGGAGCGAGAGGAGGAGGGCGCCGGGCCAGAAGCCGATCCCGCGCGCCAGGGTGAAGAGCGGGTAGGCGCGGAAGAAGAGCTCCTCGAAGAGGCCGACGAGGAGGAAGGCAAGCCCCCAGAGGAGGGCCGAGCGGAGCGCCTCGGCGCCGTGGAGGGCGAGGCCCGAGAGCGTGTAGCCGCCGGCCGCCGCGATCGCCAGGACGAGGGCGCCGATGGTGGCGATCCCCCACAGCGCGCCCTCCCAGAAGCGCCCGCCGAAGGCCCGCTTCCAGGGGAAGCCGTAGTCGGCGAACGACCGCCGTTCGATCTTCGCCATGACGGCGACGGCGGCGACGGCGCCGAGAAACGAGATCAGCTCGGCGACGATCAGCGAGCGCGCGGTCCAGCCGTCCGGCGGGTGGTAGAAGTGAAGGACCCCCCGGATCATCGCCCAGGTCACGGCCCCGCCGACGGCGACGAAGATCAGCAGGCTCCAGCCGGCCCGCAACCCGTCGGGGCCGCGGAAGAGAGCCTCGAAGCGGGACGGCTGGCCGCCCGGGCCGGCCCCGTCGTTCAGCATGCTGTCTCCCATCATCTCGAGCCCCTGTCCGCTACCTACGGGGACGGGGAGAGGCGGGTTTCGCC
>DATNKQ010000275.1:0-4795 GCA_035603315.1 Thermoanaerobaculia bacterium | reverse complement strand
TCGCTCGAAGGGGTCCAGCCGGTGGCCTTGCGGATCGCCGCCAGGTCGGCCGCGCCGGGGGACAGGCGCTGCTCGAAGAACTGGCTGGCGCCGGGGAGGCTCCGTTTGACGAACTCGCCTTTCTTCTGGAGCTCGATGTTCGGCGTCACGTGGGCGGAGGCGGGCAGGGCGGCGAGCAGCGCGACCGCCATGATGGCCGCCAGGATGGACTTACGCATCGTGGTGCTCCTTTCGAGCTCTCGCGAACCAGCATTGCCAGAGGGTGAGGACGAGGACGATCGCGTAGGCGAGCCCCATGGCGCCTCCCGAGGCGACGGTGACGAAGCCGAAGAAAGCGCCCGCGCCCGGCAGGAGGTGCGCCCCCCAGAGGCCGACGAAATCGAACAGAGGGGCCGCGTAGGCGAGGCAGACGAGCGCCACCCGCACCGCGGACTTGAGCGCCAGCCCGCAGACGAGGAGCGAGAGCGCCGCCGCGGTGAGCGCGTAGACCGGCACGTGCACGTGGGTGTCCTGCACCAGGAGCTCGCGGCCGATCGTGTGCTTCGGCCGGTCGAGGGTCGCCAGGTCGACGCGCGTCTCCGCGATCACCGTGGCGGCGCGGCCGGGCATCGCCATGGCTCCCATCGGGTCGCGCTCCTGCGGACCGACCGTCGCGGCGACGGCGCGCGGGGTGAAGGCGGCGAAGTTCCGGACCTCCCAGGCGCCGAAGAGGTCCGCCACGCCCAAGAGCAGCAAGAAGAGGGTCGCCGCCAGCCGCACCTCCAGGGGTCCTGTGGGAAGCTTGCCCATGTCGTCTCCTAGAAGAGAAAGACCGTCTGCAGCGTCGCCGAGGAATGCCCCCGCTGGCCGCGCCCCTCGGTGCTGCCGGCGCTCCCGGAGAACACCGGCTCCGTCGAGCGGTCGTAGCGCAGGTCGAGCCGCATGGCCAGGGACGGCAGCCGCAGGGAGGTGTGGTCGAGGTAGCGGAAGACGCCGAAGAAGCCGCCGCCGAAGAGGAACTGCGGCGACAGGGTGATGGATTCCAGCACCTGCCGGGTGCCGGTGCGGGCGCCGTCGCGGTCGTCCAGGTAGTCGAGCCGCAGCGTGCCCGCCCAGAAACGGCCGCAGCGGTGATGGGCGAACAGCGTCTGGGCGAACCACGCGGCCCTGCCGCCGCCGGCCGCCGAATGGGGCTCGCGCCCGGCGACCGTCTCGCCGCCCGCCACCCAGCTCTCGGCGGGTTGCAGGAGGAGCGTCGCCACGGCGGTCGTCCGCGGGTCGGCGCTGGTGCCGTCCTTCTCCGGGCCGTGGATCACCCCGAAGCCGACGTGGGCCGCCAGCGAGGGGCTCCAGAGGCCGTAGAGGGCTCCCGTCTTCCCCCTGTTGTTGTCGCTGTCCACGTCCCAGCCGTTGGCGACGATCGCCCAGCCTTCGAGCTCCGGTCCAAAGACGTCGTGGACGGCGACGCCGGCGAACTTGACCGGCCGGGCGAAAGCGAAGGTGAAGGACTGCGTGGCCTGGAAGTTGAGCGGCGCGTCGTCGCGCTCGATGGCGAGCGGCGAGTCGAACTTGCCGAAAGTCACGTCGAGGCCCGACGCCGGGCTGGGCGCCCAGCGCAGCTGCAGGTTGTCGATGTCGGTGGCGACGTCGTTCGCCGCGCCCTGGTCGGCGAGGAACGGCGACCGCGCCTCGCGGGAGGCGGTGAGCTGGGCGAAGACCGAGAGCCGATCGCTGAAGCTCTCGAAGAGCGACAGGGCGAGGACGTCGCCGCTGAACGAGCTCTCGCGGGTGCCGGCGTCGATGGCGTAGGAAGCGACGCCGAAGCCGTTGACGAGCAGGCGATGGCCCGGGTCCTCGCCGAAGGCGGGAAGCGAGGGGCCGGCCGGCAGGGCATCCGGCGAAACCGGGATCTCGGCCGGCGGCGTCTGGGCGACGGCGGCGGTGGACGCGCCGGCCAGCAGGAGCAGGCAGCTCCAGATGATCCAGCGCGCGGAGAAGACCTCCCGCACGGGAACCTCCTTTCGGGTCGTTGAACGGGAACGACGACGGACGGGGAGGTCAGGCGCGGGGCGGATGCTCGGGCGGGGCGGGCGAGAGGCTCGGGAGGGAAGCGGGGAGGCGGCGCGCGAGGAAGCCGCGCGGCGCCGGAACGGCGAGCCGAGGGAGGCTCGCCAGGACCGAGAGCGGCAGAGTCGGAAGGCTGGCGGCCTCGGAGGTCCCGCCGCAGCTCTTGAGCGAGCAGGCCGAACGGGCGGCGCAGGCCGCCTGCGGCGCCGCCAGCCGGCAGCAGGACATCCCGCAATCCGGCCGGGGCCGGGCGGCGAGCGGCGCGGCGAGGACGAGGCAGAGGAGGGCGATCGCCGCGATCGCGGACATGGCCCTCATCGCCCTCATCGCCGGGAGCTTCCGCATCGGGATCAGCATAACAGGGAGAAAGGGACTAAGAGCGCGTGAAGAATTGCCGACCCCATTGTCATCCTCGGAGCCCGTGAATTTTTCTCGGAGGCCGAGGATCTGATGCGGTTGCCGCGCGAGAACTTCGGGCCTGTCATCCCGAGCGAGAGCGAGGGACCTGGGCGGGGGGAGGCCTCCCAAACCTCTAGTAGCAAAGAACTTCGCGCCGCCCTTCCCCCAGGTTCCTCGCTCTCGCTCGGGATGACAACCGGGACGACGTGCCTTTCGGCCCGGGGTAAGGGCATGGTTTCGGCAATTCGTCAAACGCGCTCAGGATGACAGACCCTAAGTTCTCCCGCGGCAACCGCGTTGGAGGGTCGACCTCCGAGAAAAATTCACTCACGCCTAGGCCGACGGCTTCGTCCCGCTCCGCTTCGCCATCTCCTCCCGGGCCGAGATCGCCGCCTGCCGCACCTTGAGGCTGGGGTCGCCGGCGGCCAGGCGGTCGAGGAGCGGCAGCTCCGCCTTCTCGTTCAGGGCGGAGAGCGCCTGGAGGGCGCTGATCATCGCCTCCTCCTGCTGCTCGCGCGAGATGTCCGGGACCTGCGCCAGGAGGCGGCGGTCGAGCATCGTCTCGAGCACCGGCACGCCGGCCCGGCTTCCCAGCCGGGCGAGGGAGAGGGCGGCGTTCCAGCGCACGTCCGCCACCGCGTCGTCCAGGCGCGGCACGAGGCTCGGCACGGCGGCGCGGTCTCCCAGCTCCCCCAGCGCGAAGGCGGCGGTCTTGCGGATGCCGGCATCGCGGTCGGCGAGCGCCGCGGCGAGCGGCCCCCGGGCGGCCGGGTCGCCCAGCACCCCGAGCGCCCAGAGGGAGTAGATCCGCGTCTTGGCGTCGGGGCTGCCCAGGGCCGCGACCAGGAGCGGCACCGCCTGGCGATCGTGGGTGCGCCCGAGGACCAGCGCCAGATACTGCTTGAGCTCGGGCTCCTGGGCCTCGGTGAACAGCGTCCGCACCTCGGCCTTCGCCCCCGGCTCCTCGTCCAGGGCGTGGGGGTCGGCGATGAGGATCTTCGACAGCTCGTACGCCGCCTGCGTCCGCCGCGGCTTCCAGCCCGACCGCAGGTCGTTCAGGCAGTCGGAGGTCGTCTGCTTGTCATGGGCGATCCAGCCGAAGCCGATGAACACCGCGACGCAGAGGAGGACGACCAGGAGGGGGACGACGAAGAGGCCCAGGAACTGCCGCAGCGCCGAAGCCCCGGCCTCCTCCTCGGGAGGAGCGGAGGGCGATGGGATGGGATCTGGAACCGGCGGCTCGGGTGGCTCGGACATAGGGGCCGGCAGCATACCGTATGGGCGGGAGCGCTGCCAGGCGCGCCGGGAGCGTTTTGCGAGGGCGCTAGACCTTTTGCAAAGTTTCTGCTAAAATTCACGTTAGTTAAACAAGCCCGCCGCGCTCGACCGTCTCCCAAAAATTCCTTTTGCGGAGACTCAGGGGATCTCTGTCCCCGGGCGGGCGGAAACAGAGGACGCCATGCTCACCTTCGCCGACCGCCTCAACGCCCACCGCCGCCTCTCCAGGTTCCTCCTCTTCGCCCCGCTCCTCCTGGCGCTCGCGCCGCCGGTCGCGCTGGCCCAGCCGACCGCCACCAGCTACGCCTATGGAGAGTCGATCTCGGTCAAGCTCCTACCGCTCCTGGGGTCGCCCATCCAGATCAACAGCGGTCCCTTCCCCGCCGTCTTCGGCGCCAACCCGAGCGCCCGGGCGCAGGCCGCCTCCGTCGGCGTCGCCGCACCCGCGCTGGGAACGATGCTGCAGACCGGCATCTTGACGGCGACCGCCACCTCGATGCACCCGACCACCGGATGGCTCTCCGCCGACGCCGTCGTCGACGGCGCGAGGGCGAACGTGGTCGGCGGCCTGCCGCTCTTCTGGCTGGGCGCCGACACCCTTCACTCCTCCGCACAGATCTCCGGCTTCTGCTACTTCGAGCCGACGGCGTCGGGGTGGGCGAACCTCACCAACGCCGCGGTGGGCGGGCCGTTGGGACTGGGCTTGAGCGTGCCGCTGGATCCGCCGCCCAACACCGTCCTCCTGCAGGTCGCCGGCATCCGCGTGGTGCTCAACGAGCAGACCTTCGTGACGACGAATTACTTCAACAGCGTAGCCGTCAACGCCCTCCACATCACGCTCAACGCCCTGCCGGTCTCCGCCCTCGGCGTGCTCTCGGGAGACATCATCCTCGCGCATTCGGAGGCGGTGCTCGCCTGCCCGCTCATCGAGTAGCGGAGGGGGGCCGACACCTTAAGGGCCAACCGGCTTGCGGGCCGTCACGGTGACCATGCCCCAGATCCAGCCGACGCGGTAGGTCTCCAGGCGCTCGACCTCGAGGCCGGTCCTTTCGACCTGCTGGCGGCAGGCCCG
>DATNKQ010000583.1:0-3960 GCA_035603315.1 Thermoanaerobaculia bacterium | reverse complement strand
CTCGTCGCCTACGTCGAGCCGCGCGCCGAGCTCGCCGCCGCCGACCTCGACTCCTTCCTGCGCGAGCGCCTGCCCCCGCACGCAGTGCCGGCGGCCCTCGTCTTCCTCGCCGACCTCCCGCGGGGCGCCGGCGGCAAGGTCGACCGCGCGGCCCTGCCGGCGCCGGAGGCGGCTGTGGCAGGGGACGACCGGCCGCGCAATCCGCTGGAGGAGGTCCTGGCCGCTCTCTGGTGCGAGGCCCTGGCCCGCGACCGCATCGGCATCCATGACGACCTCTTCGCCTTGGGCGCGCACTCGCTGCTGGCGGCCCGGGTGGCGGCGCGCCTGCGCCTGGCGCTGGGGCAGGACCTGCCGCTCTCCCTCGTCCTCGCGTCGCCCACCGTCGCCGGTCTCGCCGCGCGGCTGGCGGACGCTGGCGCCGCCGTCCTGCCGCTCGCGCCGGCGCCGCGGCAGGCGCTGATGCCCACCTCGGCGGCGCAGCGGCGGCTCTGGTTCCTCGACCGCCTGGCGCCCGGCGGCGCGGTCTACAACCTGCCGTTGTCGGTGCGCCTGCGCGGCGCCCTGGACGCCGGCGTCCTCGGGCAGGCCCTCGACCGAGTGGTGCGCCGGCACGAGAGCCTGCGCACGGTCCTGGAGGAGGCCGGCGGTCGTCCCTGGCAGCGCATCGCGCCGCCCGCGCCGGCCGCTCCGCCCGCTCCAATCGCGGCGCCGCTGCCGCTCGCCGACCTCTCGGCCCTGCCGATGGCGGCGGGGGAGAGGGAGGCCGCGAGCCTGGCGCGAGCCGCGGCCGCGCGTCCCTTCGATCTCGCCAGCGGCCCGCTGCTGCGCTGCCTCCTGCTCCGGCTGGCGCCCGCCGACCACCGGCTGATCCTCGTGCTGCACCACGCCGTGGCCGACGCCGCGTCGCTCGACCTCCTGCTCGACGAGCTGGCTGCCCACTACCAGGATTTCGCCGCCGGTTCGCCCGCGGCAATGCCGGCGCCGCCGTTGCAGTACGCCGACTATGCGAGCTGGGAGCTGCGGGCCATCGAGGAAGGGGCCTTCGCGCCGGAGGTAGCCTTCTGGGCGTCGCGCCTGGCGGCAGCCCCGGCCGCTCTCGCGCTGCCGGCGGATCGGCCCCGGCCGCCGGCGCGGAGCGGACGCGGGGGGATGAGCCGCGGCGAGCTGCCGCCCGCCGCCTGGTCCGGCCTGCTGCGGCTGGCGCGGGTGGCGGCCGCGACGCCGTTCATGGCGCTCCTCGCCGGCTGGACGGCGCTCCTCTATCGGCTCACCGGCGAGGAGGACGTCGTCGTCGGCACGCCGATCGCCAACCGCGACCGGGTCGAGCTCGAAGAGCTCATCGGCATGTTCGTCAACACCCTCGCCCTGCGCTGTGCGCCGCGCGGCGGCGAGTCCGCGGCCGGGCTGGTGGCCGCGGTGCGCGACACCTGCCTCGCCGCCTACGCCCATCGCCAGGTGCCCTTCGACCTCGTGGTGGAAGCGCTCCACCCCGGCCGCCTGCTGAGCCAGAACCCGCTCTTCGACGTCCTCCTGGTGCTGGCGCCGGCGCCAGCACCGCGCTTCGCGGGCGGCCTCGAGCTGACTCCCGAGGCGCTCGCCACCGGCACCGCCAAGTTCGACCTCACGCTCTTCGCCAGCGAGTGGGAGGGCGGGCTGGAGCTCGCCCTGGAGAGCGACCGCGACCTCTTCGACGCCGCCACCGCCGGCCGTCTCCTCGCCCATCTGCAGAATCTGCTGGCGGAGATCGGCGCCGCGCCGGCGACCCCCTTGGCCGACCTGCGGCTCTTGAGCGCGGGGGAGCGGCACCAGATCGTCGTCGAGTGCAATGCGGAGGCCGTCGCGCCGGCACCCGACCATTGCCTGCACGAGCTGGTCGCCGAGCAGGCCGAGCGCACTCCGGAGGCGGTGGCGGTCGATTCCGCCGCCGGCTCCGTCACCTACGCCGAGCTGCTGCGGCGCGCCAACGGCATCGCTCGCCATCTCGCCGCGCTCGGCGTCGGACCCGAGGTGCCGGTCGGCATCCTCCTCGAACGCTCGCCGGCGATGGTCGAAGGGATCCTCGGCATCCTGGCGGCCGGCGGCGCCTATCTCCCCCTCGATCCCGCCTATCCCGACGCCCGCCTGCGCTTCATGCTGGAGGACTCCGGAGCCGGCGTGGTGCTGACCCGCCCCGAGCTTGCCCACCGCCTGCCGGCGCCGGGGCCGGCGGCGGTCTTCGTCGACCGCATCCCGGACGGGACGGGGGCAGAGCGCCTGCCGCGGCCGCCGGACCCCGACAACCTCGCCTACCTGATCTACACCTCGGGCTCGACGGGACGTCCCAAGGGGGTCGCCGTCCGCCACCGCGCCGCCGTCGCCCGGCTGCGCTGGGCGCAGAGCTGTTTCTCGGCCGCGGAGTGTGCGGCGGTCCTCGCCTCCACCTCGATCTGCTTCGACCTCTCGGTGTTCGAGCTCTTCGTGCCGCTCAGCCGCGGCGGCCGCGCCGTCCTGGTGCAGAACGCCCTCGAGCTCGCGTCGGCGCGCACGCCGCCGACCCTCCTCAACACCGTCCCCTCGGTCCTCGCCGAGCTGCTGCGCCAGGGCGACCTGCCGCCTTCGGTGCGCACCGTCAACCTGGCCGGCGAGGCGCTGCCGGCGAGCCTCGTCGCGCGCCTCGCCCGCGAGCCCGGGGTGCGCCGGGTGCTCAATCTCTACGGCCCCTCGGAAGACACCACCTACTCGACCTGCGCCGAGCTGCCGCTCGCCGCGTCGATGGCGGCGGTGCCGCCCATCGGGCGCCCGCTGCCCGGCACCTCGGCGCACGTCCTCGACCGGCGGCTGCGGCCGCTGCCGCTCGGGGTCGCGGGAGAGCTCTATCTGGGCGGCGCCGGCCTCGCCCGCGGCTATCACGCGCGGCCGGAGCTGACGGCCGAGCGCTTCGTCCCCTCGCCCTTCGGAGAGGAGCCCGGAGCGCGCCTCTACCGCACCGGCGACCGGGTGCGCCGCCGGCCGGATGGCGACCTCGAGTTCCTGGGCCGCGCCGACGAGCAGGTGAAGATCCGCGGCTTCCGCATCGAGCCCGGCGAGATCGAAGCGGCGCTCCTGGCCCATCCTGGGGTGCGCGAGGCGGCGGTGGTGGCGCGCGCGGACGCCGCGGGCGCCCCCGGGCTGGTGGCCTATCTGGTCCTGCGTCCGGAGAAGGTGCCGAGTGCCGCGGAGCTGCGGGCCTTCCTCGGCGGGCGTCTGCCGGAGCCCTTCGTCCCGGGGCGGCTGGTGACGCTCGCGGCGATGCCGGCGACCGCCAGCGGCAAGCTCGACCGCCGCGCGCTGCCCGCTCCCGAGGATGCCGCCGGCGCCGCCGGGGAGAAGAGCGGCCGCCCGCCCGCCGGCCCGCTCGAAGAGGTGCTGGCGGCGATCTGGGCGGAGGTTCTCGACCGGACCTCGATCGGGGCCGAAGAGGACTTCTTCGCCCTCGGAGGGCATTCGCTGCTCGCCGCGCAGGTGGCCGCCCGCGTGCGCGCCACCCTCGGCGTGACGCTGCCGCTGCGCAGCCTCTTCGAGGCGCCGACGGTGGCCGGTCTGGCGCCGCGCGTCGCGGTGCTGCGCGGCGCCGCGCCGCCTGCCGAGGAGGCGCCCTGGCGGCGCGCGGGCGATGACGGCCCAGCCCCGCTGTCGCCGGCGCAGCAGCGCCTCTGGTTCCTCCACCGCCTCGAGCCCGCCAGCCCCGCCTACCACATCGCCGGCGCCGTCCGCCTGCGGGGCGAGCTGCGGCCGGACGCCCTTTCTGCGGCCCTCGCCACCGTCGTCCGCCGTCAACCCATGCTGCGTACGGCCTTCCCCTTGACTCCGGCGGGGCCGGTGCAGGTGGAGGTGGAGGGGATGGGGATCCCGCTGCCGCGGCTCGACCTGCGCGCCCTGCCCGCGGCGCCGCGGGCGGCGGAGGCGGCGCGTCTGGCCCAGGCGGAGGCGCGGCGGCCGTTC
>DATNKQ010000566.1:0-17220 GCA_035603315.1 Thermoanaerobaculia bacterium | reverse complement strand
CCCCTCCCGGGCGGGGGCAAGCCCCGCCCCTACACAAGATGATGTGGCTGCGACGACCAGAATCAAGCTTCACTTCGCAACCCTGCCAGCTCGGCGCGGAGGGTCCTCGGACGGGTAACTCACCAGTGGGATGCCGTGCTTCTGACACTCCGCGGCAAAGGTGAACCGATCGACCTCGGTGAGGTCCGCCGCGGCTCCAGCGGAAAGCTCCTCGGACTGGAACATGAGCACGGCCGCATACAGCTTGATGCGCCTGGCCAGCTCGGCGGGATCGTGGTCCACAAGGTACTGATCCGACACCTCAAGGGGTATCTTCATGGCGACCTCCACCGCTGACAGCAAGCTCTCCCTGGGAGCGCCGGCGTCCCCGCCGGCATTTGTTGAAAAATCGAAAAGGGCCGGCGAGACGCCGGCTCTCCCAGGAAAAGACGTTCCCTCAGGAGCTGAGCCGGACCTTCTCGACGTGGAGGACGTCGGCGGGAAGGGAGCGGCCCGCTTTGCGGTACTCGTCGAGGAAGTTGAGGATGGCGTCGCGCACCCGTTCCCGCGCCTCCTCGAGCGTTCTCCCGTCCGAGAAGCAGCCCGGCATCGCTGGCACCTCCGCGAGGACAACGTCGTCGTCCCGACGGTAGACGACCGTGTAGCCTTCGACCTGTTCCACGCCGTCAGCCTAGCACAGCGGCTTTGAGGCAGGCCTTGCCAATCTATATCCGCTGTGGTTATAGTCGAGCCGAGGATAAACGAGATGCCTGCTCCCGACTCTCTCCTGCCCCTGCAGCCGGCGACCTTCCTCCTGCTTGCGCCGAGGAGTGCCTGATGCGGGTCTTCAAGGCTCTCCTTCATCTCTATCCGGCCTCCTTCCGCGGCGAGTACGGCGCCGAGATGGGCGCCATCTTCCGCCAGCGCCGGCAGGCCGCGGCGGGTCCGCTGGAGGTCGCGGGCCTGTGGGCGGAGACGCTCTCCGAGCTCCCCGGCAACGCCCTGGCCGTGCACTGGGACCTCCTGCGCCAGGACCTCCGGTTCGCCGCCCGCACGCTCGGCCGCTCGCCCGGGTTCGCGGCGACAGCGCTCCTCATCCTGGCGCTGGGCATCGGCGCCAACACGGCGGCCTTCTCGGTCACCGACTTCGTGCTCATCCGGCCGCTGCCCTTCCGCGATCCCCAGCGCCTGGTGAAGCTCTGGGAGAGCCCGCCCGGCTATTCGCGCACCGAGCCCTCCCCCGCCAACTACCGCGACTGGAAGCGCATGAGCAAGGCGTTCGCGGCCATGGGGGCGTTCCACGGCATCTCCGTCAACCTCGTCGGCCAGGGCGATCCCGTGCGGCTCGAAGGCTCGGCCGTCACCGCCGATCTCTTTCCGCTGCTGGGGGCGTGGCCGCTCCTGGGGCGTCTCTTCACCGCCGCCGAGGACCGCGCCGGCACCGCGGGGACGCTCGTCCTCTCCTATCCGCTGTGGCAGAACGATTTCGGCGGAGATCCGAGAGTGCTGGGACGGAAGGTCAGCCTCGACGGCGCGCCGTTCGTCGTCATCGGGGTGATGCCGCGCGACTTCCACTTCCCCACCCGCCAGGCCCTGCTGTGGACGCCCACGCAATTCGGCGAGGACGACTTCGTGGAGCGCGACAACCGCTATCTGCAGGTCGTGGCGAAGCTCCGGCGCGGCGTCTCGCTCGGCGCGGCGAGGGCCGAGATGAGCCTCATCGCCTCGCGGCTGGAGCGCCTGTATCCGAAGGAGAACGCCCACACGGCCATCTCGGTCATCGGTCTGCGCGACGAGCTCCCGCGGCAGGCGCGCCTGCTGCTGGTGGCGCTCTCCGGCGCGGCGATGTGCGTGCTGCTGATCGCCTGCGCCAACCTGGCGAGTCTCCTCCTGGCGCGGGCCCTTGCCCGGCAAAGGGAGCTGGAGGTCCGCGCCGCCCTCGGCGCCGGCCGCGAGCGCCTGGTGCGGCAGCTGGTGACCGAGAGCCTGGTGCTCGCCATTCTCGGCGGCGCCCTGGGGATCCTCGTCGCCTGGGTGGCCGTGCCTTTCCTCGCGCGGCTCGTCCCGGCGTCGCTGCCGATCGACGAGACGCCGGCGATCGACCTCCGGGTGCTGATCTTCGCCGGCCTGCTGACGGCGGCTACCGGCATCTTCTTCGGCCTGGCCCCGGCGCTCCGGGCCTGCCGCAGCGCCGACCTCGCCGGCCTCAAGGGCGGAGCCCGCGCGGGCGGCGGGCGCAAGGAACGGCTGCGCACCGCGCTCGTCATGGTCGAGGTGGCGGCGTCCGTCGTGCTCCTCATCTCGTCGGGGTTGTTGATCCGGGCGCTGTGGCGGCTCCAGGCCACCGACCCCGGCTTCCGCGCGGCCAACGTGCTCACCATGCGCACCGCGCTCCCCAACCCGAAATACAAGGCGACCGCCCGGCGCGGCCAGTTCTACGACCGCGTGCTGGACGGCGTCCACGCCCTCCCCGGCGTCACCGGCGCGGCCTACATCAGCGCCCTGCCGCTGGCGATGCGCGGCGGGATCTGGCAGGTCGCCCTCGAAGGGCAGCCGCAAACGCAGGAGGAATCCCATGCCGCGAGCCTGCGGTTCGTGACGCCGGGGTACTTCGGCGCCTTGAGCATTCCCGTGCGCTCGGGGCGGGACGTGAGCGCGGCGGACACCGCCGACCGTCCCTACGTCGCCGTCGTGAGCGAGTCGTTCGCGCGGCGCTTCTGGCCGGGCCAGGATCCGCTCGGCCGGCACTTCAAGGTCGCCTTCCACGACCGCCGCGTCGTCGGGGTGGCCGGCGACGTGCGGGTCCGCGGGCTCGAGACCAGCAGCGAGCCGCAGGTCTACCTTCCCAACCTGCAGGTGCCCGACGGCTCGCTGGTCTTCTACGTGCCGAAGGATCTGGTGGTCCGCACCTCGGCCAGCCCCGAGGCCCTCCTGCCGCCCATCCGCAGGATCGTCCACGACGTCGACCCCGAGCAGCCGATCTCGGACGTGCGGATGATGACGGAGGTCGTCGCGGCCGAGACGGCGCCGCGCTCGCTGCAGGTCCGCGTCCTGGCGGCCTTCGCCGCTATCGCCTTCCTGCTGGCGGGCATCGGCATCTATGGCCTGCTCTCCTTCACCGTGTCGCAGCGGGCGCGCGAGATCGGCGTGCGGCGAGCGCTGGGGGCGCAATCGGGAGACATCGTCCGGATGGTCCTCCGCGGCGCCGTCCTGACCGCCGTCGCGGGCCTGGTCCCCGGGTTGGCGCTGGCGTACGCGGCGGCCCGAACCCTGGAGGCCCTCCTGGCGGGCGTCGAGCCCGGAGACGCGGCGACCTTCGCGGCAGCAGCGGGCCTCTGCCTCCTGATGACGATCGTGGGAAGCGTCGTCCCCGCCCTCCGCGCCGTGCGCTTCGACCCCATGGAGGTGGTGCGCGCGGAGTAGGCGGGCGGCGGCCAGCCGCGGCGGCCGGGGAGTGCAGAGCCAGATAGGCAACCTAAGATTCGCCCCGGCTGCCTCAACGACAGGTCCACTCTCGGAGAGGCTGCCATGCAACCTCCCACAAATGGCCATAAGAGCGGTCGCCAGAAGAATTTACACCACCTGACCCGAAGCTCACAGATTTCATAGCGACAGCTCGGCTGTGACATGTGTCCAGCTTCTCCGGCTCCGAGGAGGCCACACAGCCGGCAATTGAGCCTGCTCTAAGGTCTTTGACGGGGAGAGACGAGTTGGGAGCGGCGCTATCCTGGAATATACCCGCAGGCCGGTATCGGCTAAGCCATTCTCTTCCTCGGCCGGTCGCGGTTCCGCTTATGCGAATGTCTCTTCGACGTTGACGCGGATACTGAACTAGTCTATAGTATTTGCAAGTCCAACGCGTACAGCAGGATAGCGCCGCTCGCGCTGTTGCATGCCGACAGTTCAGGAACACTAGTAAGGCCTCCTAATGACTCGACGAGGACAGGCTAGAAGTTGGTCGGCCAAAGATTACACCAGATTAATGGTGGCCTCGACCGCCTGCCTGTGTCTGCTTATTGTTGTGCTCGGCATCATGATCGCAGTCCTAGAAGGTAAACTTAGTCCCGCGCTCTTAGGTAGAGTTGAGGGTGCTGGAGTCGCTGGTGGTTTACTTGGCGTACTCTGGCTTCTTTCATTAGTCCTATCGCGTACCCTCGAAGATGATCCACGGCGAAGCCAGACGGGGGCGCGATAACCCTGATGCAAGTTGAAGCCACTAGCGGCCGGCTGCTGCGTCACCTCGTTAGGATTCAGCTTGCCATTGCTTTTGTCGCGATCGCCGTTACTATTGCTGCGGCCATTCAGATTTCTTCTCTGTATAAAACCACCAACCGCCTAGGTGCCGAGGTGCGCCGACTTAACGCGGAAGTCGCCACGAAAGAGTCGCAGATCCGCGAGCTGGAGAGAACCCGCAAGGCTGCGGAACGCGAGAAGCGGTTAGCCGATGAGCGCCTTGTCAAGTCGCGGGAAGCGGCCGAACACATAAGGGCTGGCATTAACCACTATCAGCGTGGTGAGTACCCGGCTGCGGTCGAACAGTACAGAGCCGCCTTGGCAATCGACCCAACCAATCCGATAGTCTATGATTGGATGGGATACGCCCTCTACTGCCACCGACAGTACGTAGACGCGCTTGAAGCCCTGAGGCGCTCCGTAGAGATGGATCCAACTTATGCACGGGGCTTCTATAACATGGCTCTGATCTTGTGGAAGCTCGGTGACCATAAGAGCGCCTTGGATGCAGTGAAGCGAGCGGTGGAGCTGAAGCCCGGCATCAAGAACGATCTCAAAACTGACAAGCAATTCGACAGTTTCCGGGATATTCCCGAGTTCCAGCACCTGATAGGCATAGAGTGACATCGCTGAAGAGCCGGTGAACCATGGTTAAAGATCTCAACACCAGGATTGCCCAATGGGTTAGCACCTCTGGCTATGCCCCACCCCCGCCTTTCTCGGCAAGGTGAAGGCCGCGAACCCAATCCTCGCCGAACCGGCGTAGAAGGTTCCCTGGTCGGCATCGCCTTCGGCACCGCTGCCAGTAAAGCCCGCGTCTCCGTGATGGGCCTCCTCGGCCTCCTCTCCGGCCCTCGCTGGTGATGAACCGCACCTGACGGCGTAGAATCGGCCGGACAGTAGCCCCGAAACGTATATCCCCCTGCCGACACTCTCGGTATGAGGGTCCGACAACAGGGGAAGGAGTCGAGCATGCGTACCAGGGTTTCGCCGTTCCTCGCCGCCACGTTCATTGCGCTCCTCGCGCTGCTCTCGCTCGCCGCCCTGCCGCTCGCGGCAGCGGCCGAGACGCCGCGGGAGCTCTTCCATCTCCTCGGTCCGGACGCGGTCCGCGCCGAGGCCGTTGCGGCTTCTCCGGAGGTGACGGCGACGGAGCGGGTGAGCGTCGACCTCGACGCCCTGGGGACCGAGATCCGGGTTCCGCTCCTGGACGGCGTGGTCTACGAGGCCGTGCGGACGGACCTCGAGCGGCGGGGGCCGCGCGACTTCGCGTGGCGGGGCAACGTCTTCGCTCCCGGGGACCGCGGCAAGGTGGTGGGGACGATGGTGCTCACCGTCTCGGGCGACAGAATGGCGGGCGCCCTCTGGATGCCGACCTCGCTCTACAAGATCGAGCCCGTGCCCGGCGGCGGCGACGGCAGCCATCGCCTGATCGCCGTCGACGGCAGCCGCCTGCCGGGCTGCGCGGGCGGGCTGACGCCCCACCTCGAGGGCGGCCGCGGCGAGGGACGGCTGCTACCCGAGGCGGCGTCCGTGCCGAAGGCGCCGCTCCGGCGGCCGACGGCGAGCCCCGCGGCGACGACGACCCGCCTCGACATCCTCGTCGTCTACACGCCTTTCGCCCGCGACCAGGCGGGCGGCGACGCCGCCATCCGGCTGGCCATCCAGAACGCCGTCGACTCCGCCAACAGCGCCTACCTGAACAGCCAGATCGATCTCCATATGAACCTGGTGGGGACCTCGCTCGTCAACTACGTCGAGACCGGCGACCCCGAGCGCGACCTCGGCTGGCTGCAGCAGGACCGTACGGTCGCCAACCTGCGTCGCGCGGCCGGCGCGGACGTCGTCTCGATGTGGGTCAACCTCATGCGCGGCGCCTGCGGCATCGGCTACGTCATGGACCGCGACGGCCTCTCGAAGGCCTTTTCGCCCTTCGCCTACTCGGACGTGCTGCGCACCTGCGCCCCCTTCTTTGTCCTCGCCCACGAGGTCGGGCACAACCTGGGATGCCAGCACGATCCCGCCAACGGCGAGCCGCCGGACGTGGCCTCCTTCCCCTATTCCTACGGCCACTTCGTGGACGGCATGTTCCACACCGTGATGTCGTACGACAACCAGTGCGGGACGGTCTGCCAGGGGATCAACTTCTTCTCGAACCCCGCCATCGCCTGGAACGGTCTGCCCACCGGCATCGCCGAGCAGCGCGACAACCACCGCACCATCAACAACACCAAGGACCTGGTGGCCTCGTTCAATTCGCCGCAACCCTGCCGGCCCGGCCCCAACACCCTCTGCCTCGTCGGCAAGCGGTTCCGGGCCGAGGTGGTGTGGGAGAACCAGTTCAACGGCACGTCGGGGGTGGGCTCGGCGGTGCCGCGCACCGACCAGGCGGGCTTCTTCACCTTCGGCGACCCCACGAACATCGAGATCATGGTCAAGATCCTCGACTTCGGCACCGCCATCAAGGTCTTCTACGGCGAGCTCACCAACCTCCACTTCAGCCTCATCGTCTCCGACACCAAGAACGGGACGGTCAAGACCTACTCGAACTCGCCCAACGACTGCGGCGCCATCGATCAGAGCGCCTTCGTTAGCTCGGCGTCCTCGACCCTTACTACGAAGGCGGCCTCCGGTTCCTGCCGACCCGGCCGCAACACCCTCTGCCTCGCCAACGGCCGCTTCCAGGTGGCCGTCGACTGGAGCAATCCCGGCAACGGCACGAGCGGCCACGGCGGCGCCGTCCCCCTCTCCAAGGTCACCGGCGCCTTCTTCTTCACCGACCCCAGCAACCTCGAGCTGCTGGCCAAGATGATCGACTTCGGCGACCGCATCGCCTTCTTCTACGGCACCCTGACCGACCTTGACTACACGCTGACGGTGACCGACACGCTGACGACGGCGGTGAAGACCTACCACAACCCGGCGGGCAACTACTGCGGAGGGCTCGACAACAACGCCTTCTGAGAGCTCGCGCGCGAGCGGCTGGGGGCGAAGCTGGCCGCGCCGGCTCGCCCTGGCGCTCTTCGCCGCCTACCTGGCGACGGCGGGCGCGCCGACGCTCGAGCGGGCCGCCCTCTCGCTCGCGGACGCCGGGCGGCATCTCGGCGAGGATCCCCTGACCGCCCGCCGCCGGGTCTTCGGCGCCGCCTACACCGACGCCGTCGAGGCCATCCGCCGCAAACTGCCCGCGGACGCCAGCTATCTCCTCGTCAACGCCGACCCGCAGGACGACGGCGGCCCCATGTGGGTCCGCTTCGACCTCGCGCCGCGGCGCGCCCTCTTCCTCGGCCATCTCGACGAGCTGCCGCGGGCCGCGGCGCTCAAGAAGGGCCTGCCCCGTGGGCCGCAGCAGGTGGTTCTGACCTACGGGCCGGCGGCGGCGCCGCGCCTCCAGGACCGGCAGAGCTTCCTCGACGAGCTCGACCGCCTGCCGCGCTCCCACGTGAAACGGCGGGAGCCCCAAGGCCGCTGAATCTATGGCGGTCCGCGCTCTCCTTCCTTTGGCAGCCGTCGCTCTCTTCCTCGCCGCCGGCAGCGGCCTCGCGGAGCTCCTGCCGAATCTGCGGCGGAAGCCCCTCGTCCGCCGGCTCGCCTACGCCTACCTGCTGGGCGTGGCGTGGGTGGCGGGCGGCCTGTGGGCTCTCTCGCACTTCGCCGCGGTTCCCCTCCGCCGGCCGGCGATCCTCGCCCTGGCCGCCGCTCCGGTCCTCGCCGGGGCCGTCTCGTACCTCTGGAGGCGCGGTTGGAGCCGGCGCCGCCGGCCGCGCCTCCCCTGGCGCCTGCGCCTCCTTATCTTCCTGGCGGCGGCGGTCGGCGGCTTCCTGGCGCTGGGGCTCTTCGCCGAGGCGCTGACTAACCCGCCCACCGATTGGGACGGGCGCATGACCTGGTCGGCGCAGGCACGCTACCTGCGGGCGGCCGGCACGGTCGACGCCGAGATCCTGCAGCGGAAGAGGTGGTACGTCGATCACCCCCGCTACCCGCCCCTCCTGCCCCTGGCGCAGGCGGCGGCGATGGAGCTCCTGGGCAGCGGCGAGGACGCGGCGGTCTATAGGCCCCTCTACGCCGCCTTCTTCCCCGTCTTCCTGCTGCTGGCCTACGACGGCGCCCGCCGCTGGGTCGGCCGGCGCCCGGCGGCCTGGACCGCGCTCGCCGCCGCCGTCGTGCCGTTCCTGTCGCTCGACCGCGAAGGGGGCGCCGCCGGCGAGTACAGCGACCTCCCCCTGGCCTGCTTTTACGGCGCCGCCCTCCTCCTGCTCTTGAAGGCCCGGCCGCGCGCCGCCGACGGCATCGCCGCCGGCCTGCTCCTGGGTGCCGCGCTGCTGACCAAGAACGAAGGAGTCCTGCTCGCCGGCTTCGCCCTCGCCATCGCTTTCGGCACCATCCTTTGGAGGAGGCGATCGGCGCGGACGGGCCGGCGCCTGGCTCCAGTCGCCCTCGCCGCGCTCCTGGCGCTCGCGGCCTTCGCCCTTCTCGCCTCCTGGCGCGCCGGCATCCCCAACCGCTTCGACGAGGAGTACGCCAAGCGGCTGGCCGACCTCTGGCCGGCCGCCTGGGAGCGGTTGCCCCTTCTCGTGCCGCCCATTCTGGGAAAGATGATCGCCTGGCGCGACTGGACGCTCTTCTGGTGGATGCTCCCCGTCATCTTCCTCGCCGGCCGGCGCGGCCTCGTCCGCGGCGTCTCCCTGCCGCTCGCCGCAGCCGCCGCGGCGCCGCTCGCCATCGGCTGGGGCGCCTATCTCGTGCACTGGAACCCGGTCTACCTGATCTCGGTGACCTGGAACCGCCTGCTTCTGCAGGGTTCGGTGCCGCTCCTCGTCCTCCTCGCCATGGCGCTCGCCGGCTGCTTGCCGCGGGAGTAGAATTCAAGGCTCGACAGCGATTCGAAAGTGATCGCAGCGAAAGAAGGGTTTTATGGATCTCAGGCATCTCAGAGCGTCTGAATTTTTCTCGAAGGTCGATAGCCCTCCTCGGTTGCGGGACGCAAACCCTATCCATTGTCATCCTGAGCAAGAGCGAAGGACCTGGGGGAAGGGCGGCGCGAAACCCCTTGCTACCAACGGTTTGAAAGGCCTCCCCCCACCCAGATCCTTCGCTCTCGCTCAGGATGACAGACACGCCCTTCGTCGATCGGCCGCCGTTCTCCTCGCCCTCGTACTCTCCGCCGGCGCCACCCTCGCCAGCGCCGCCGCCGTGCAGAGCGTGCCGCCCCGCGCCTTTCCCGCGGACGCCGCGGCCGCGGCCGCGGAGCCTCCTCCCCTGCGCATCGCTGAGACCTATGACCTGGCGCCGCTCGCGACCCTCCGCGCCGCCGAGGAGGCGGCGGCGGGGCAAATCGCAGCGCTCCGCCGCTGGAACGACGCCCGCCGCCTGCCGGTCAAGGACGGCTTCGCGCGCTCCCTCCCCGCGCCGCGGACCGTCGAGCTCACCGCGGAGCTCCTCGATCGGCCGCTCTCCGCGCATGCCGGGGGGATGGTCGCCCAGCCCGCCTTCGACCGCCTGGCCTGGGGCGCCGAGGTGCGGGTCGAAGAGGCCTACCGCCTGCGCCTCCACCTCGCCAACGTCCATCTGCCGCACGCCAGCCGGCTGTGGGTCTACGGCGCCGACGGCGAGACGGCGGGCCCCTTCGGATTGGAGCTGCGCGGGCCGGCGGGCGACCTGTGGACGCCCAGCGTCGCCGGCGCGGCGGCGCGGATCGAGGTCGAGGTGCCGGCCGCGGCGCTCGTCCCCGGCGCCCGCTTCGGCTTCCGCATCGACGAGGTGGCGGAGATGCTCCCCCCCGAGAAGCTCTCGACCGCCGCCGCGAGCGGCGTGCTCGGCTGCGACATCGACGCCCAGTGCATCGGCCCGGACGTCCTGCCGACCATCAACCAGGTCCGCCACGCCATCGGCTTCCTGCGCTTCGTCGACGGCCGCGACACCTTCCTCTGCAGCGGCGGCCTCTTGAACGACACCGACTCGCGCACCACCATCCCGTTCCTCTTGACCGCCAACCACTGCATCTCGACCGCCGCCGAGGCGGCGAGCCTGGAAGCCTTCTGGGACTACACGACGAGCGCCTGCAACGGGCCGCAGCCGCTCTTCTCGACCTTTCCCAGGAGCTCGGGCTCGACGCTGCTCACGACCGGCGCCAGCAGCGACTTCACCCTCCTGCAGCTCGGAAAGGTGCCGGCGGGCCGCTTTCTGCTGGGCTGGAACACCTCCTTCGACGCCACGCCCAGCGGCACGGTCCTCTACCGGATCTCCTACCCCGAGGGGCTGCCGCAGCGCTTCTCCGCGACGACCGTCGACCTGGCGGACCAGACCTGCCTGGGGGCGCCCCGCCCCAACTTCCTCTACTCGGCGCAGGACATGGGCGGCACCTTCGGCGGCAGCTCGGGGTCGCCGTCGCTCCTCGCCAACGGGCAGGTCGTGGGCCAGCTCTTCGGCGGCTGCGGCGACAGCGACAACTGCAGCCCGCAACAGTTCACGGTGGACGGCGCCTTCGCCGCCAGCTTCCCCTCGCTGCGGCCCTTCCTCGACCCCCTGAAGCCTTGCGTCCCCGGCCCCAACACGCTCTGCCTGATGGCCAACCGCTTCCGGGTCGAGGTGGCCTGGCAGAACCAGTTCGACGGCTCGACGGGCGCCGGCCGGGCGATCCCCCGCACCAGCTTGAGCGGCTTCTTCTCCTTCGGCGACCCGTCGAACGTGGAGCTGCTGGTCAAGATCCTCGACTTCGGAACCGTCATCAAGCTCTTCTACGGCGAGCTCACCGACCTGCATTTCACCATGACGGTGACCGACACCAAGACCGGCGTGATCAAGAACTATGGGAACACCCCCGGCGACTGCGGGGCGATCGACCAGTCCGCCTTCGCAAGCCTCCCGGCCGCCCCGGCGCTGCCGAAGAGCACCCTCGCGGCCGCCGCGGCCGGCTCCTGCCGCCCGGACGCGCACACCCTCTGCCTGCTCAGCCGCCGCTTCGCGGTGCAGGTGGACTGGGCCAACCCGGGCAACGGCACGAGCGGCACTGGCGGCGCCGTGGCGCTCTCGGATATCACCGGGGCGATGTTCTTCACCGATCCCAGCAACCTCGAGCTGTTGATCAAGATGATCAACTTCGGCAACCGCATCGCCGTCTTCTACGGCACCCTCTCCGACTTGGAGTACACGATCCACGTCACCGACACGGCGACGGGGGCGATCAAGACCTACCACAACCCGCCGGGCAACTTCTGCGGTGGGCTGGACAACACCGCGTTCTAGCAGAGCCTCCCAAACCAAGCCATATACCGCCAGCCCACGAGCACGGCCACCAAGTGTCATTCTGAGAGCGTGTGAAAAATTGCCGAGACCAAGCCATTGCCCTCAGTCCGGTAGGCACGTCCTTCCTGTTGTCATCCCGAGCGAGAGCGAGGGACCTGGGGGATGGGCGGCGCGAAGCCCTTTGCTACCAGATGTTTGGGAGGCCTTCCTCCGCCCAGGTCCCTCGCTCTCGCTCGGGATGACAGGCCCTAAATTCTCGCGGATGATCGACCTCCGAGAAAAATTCACAGGCTCTGAGCGAGAGCGAAGAATCCGGGGGAAGGGCGGCGAGAAACCCTCTGCTGCCAGAAAAGGGGACGGTAATGTTCTGTTCGAAATGCGGGAATCCGCTGGAAACCGAAGGCGCAGCCCTGGTCTGCCGCGCCGGCGCCATGGAACTGGCTCCAGCCGTCGCTCAAGGCCTTTCGGAGGTCTTCATCGCACGCTCGCGCAAATCGGTGTCCCGCCCGGTTTCATTCCCCATCGGTGGCAACTGGTTCTGCCCAGGCTGTGGAATTCAGATGGAGGAAAGGTCAGGTATGTTGAGTTGTCCCCAATGTTACAACTCTCTCAACGAGTTTGTCGTTGCTCTCGTCGAGGCTCATCCGCACCGCGAGTAATGCAGCGCAAGGCGGGCTACAAGGCGGGTGAACAGCAAATAACTCCACGAGGGGAGCGGCTTGCGATTGGCCTGCCTAATAAACCGCGAGCCCCTCGTGGATTATCCGATGGTTGGTTAGCCTAGGTAGTAATGGAGGATTGCCTCGAGAATCTCCTTGAGCACTATAGGTGCCGCAAATTCAATGACCTTCCGACCGACGGCAGTCTCTGTTTCTTTCGGGTGCGCGGCCGAGGCTCACGCTGTGGGAGGAAAGCTCCTGGGTCGGCCGGGTCTACTTCGACCAGCAGTGTCTCGATGAGAACCTGGCCGCCTGATCCGGTCGCCGAGGAGGGGCCGGGGCTCGAGCGCCTGCGGGCGATGGGCTACCGGAGTCATGCCCTGGAGAAGTACTGCCGGGAGAGAAGCGTGCCGCTCCGGTAGCCCCGGGAGGGCTAGTTGGTGCCCCAGGACGCCCAGCAGTTGATCGTGCCGGTCGTCGCGCCGTTGTGCATCTGTATGTGAATGCTGGTGCTGAAGGCGATATCCATCGGAACCCAGCCGCTCACTAGCTGCCCGATCGCATCCTGTTCGAAATAAAGAGGATCGAGGGTTATCGTACGCACGGTCCCGCCATCGACCGTGAATTTGATGTCGACGGCATCGTTCGTGTTCGAGATGATGCACCGGGTTCCCCAGACGTTCCCGGAGCCGTTGGTCGAAGGAACCAGATCGATCGTCGAGCTGCCCGCAAAGATCTGGGCATAGCTGTACTTTGGGATGGCATTCCCGCCCACGGAAGCCCCGGCGGCGGCGGGAACGATGAAGACGATCACGGCAGCGACGAGAAACTTGCAGCAGACTTTCATGGCTTGAGCCTCCTTTACGGCGATGCAACCGAAGGCGGAGTGCCCGCGGTGCTGGATAGCCCTTGGCTTATAGCCATCGTAGCATAATTTTAGACTATGCGTAGAGTCGGAGTCGAAAAAATTCAGGGTTTCGGCTTCCTCGGCGATTCGGATCGCCCCAGGCGGGATCGGATCGCCCCAGGCGGGTTCGGATCGGTCCAAGCCGATTCGGAGCTGTTCAGGTGGAGGCGGAGCGTCCGAAGCGGATTCGGGGCTTCCCGATCGGCGTGGGATCCATCCAATCCGTTTGGGATCAGTCCAATCGGTTTGGGATCCATCCCATCGAAATGGACCCGTTCCAATCCAAGTGGATGGCGTCCCATGAGATTGGATTCAATCCAATCCAACCGGATGGCTCCCAATCGGATTGGATTCATCCGCAGGCGATGGGACGGCTCCGCGGCGGATGGGAGCGCGCTGCCGCCGATTTCAGCGATCCGGGCTTGATGGGAGCGGCGGGCAGGCGAAGGGATCGATGCGCTGCCGGCGCATCCGCTTGAAATGCGTTACGACAGCCGCTGGGCGGCGAGGAGGCCGTCGAGGCGGCCGAGGGCGTCGTCCAGCCGGCGGGCGACGGCCCGGCCGGACTCCGGCCGCGCCTTGCCCTCGGGCGAGAGCCCCACCCCCGTCCACAGGTCGCGGGCGGGGTCTTCGAGGACGTCGATGCGCAGGGAGACGCCGTGGCGGGCGAGGATGGGCGCCAGCTCCCCGCGGCGGGCGAGGAGGTTCTTCCGCGTCGCGTGGTAGGCGTGCTCGCAGATCGCCTGCCGCTCGGAGTAGCTGAAGACGTTGGTGAAGAACATCAGGTAGTCGTCCCGCTCCGGCTCGAAGAGCACCACGTCGGCGTCCTGGTACTTCTTCTCGTAGGCGGCCATGCCGGTCGCCATCCGCGAGTGGATGATGGTGCGGAGCGTCTGCGAGAGCACCGCCGGCAGGCCGCGGTCGAGGAGCTTGCCGCGCGCCAGGAAGCCGCGCTCGACGGCGTTGGCGGTGTCCACCGGAACGATGGGGTTGATGCAGAGGAGGAGCTCGGTGCCGCGCTCGAGGGCCACCGAGGCGTGGAGGGTCTTCAAGAGCACGCCGTCCACGTAGTGGCGCCCCTCGATCTCGACCGGCGGGTAGAGCCCGGGAAGGGCCGAGCTCGCCTGGACGGCCTGCGAGATCGGCACGTGGTCCATCCCCGGCTCGCCGAAACGGACGGCCCGGGCGGAGTCGAGGTCCGCCGCCACCACCACCAGCGGCTTCGCGAGGAGGCGGAAGTCGTCCGTCCTGCCGTCCCGCGAGAAGAGATCTGCCAGATATTCGCGGATGGGCTCGTTGTCGAGGACCCCGGCCGGCAGGGCGCGGGAGAGGCGGGTGAGCGACCCCAGGAAGCTGTACTCGCCGGGATGGGTGACGTAGTCCCAGACCGACTCGGCGAGGAGACGCGGCAGGGCGAGCGCCCCGCGGGCGAGGTCGCGGAGGGCGGGCCGCAGGAAGGCGTCGGCGACAAACGGGGTCTCGCCCGGTGGAGCGCCGCCGGCGCCAGCGGCGCCGAGGAGCGAGCGGCACAATTGCGCCGTGGTGATCCGGTTGGCCAGGCAGGCCGCGAGGACCGCGCCGCCGCTCACCCCGACGTAGATGTCGAGATCGTTGAAGTCGACGCCGTCCAGCGCCTCGTCCAAAGCGCGCAGGGCGCCGATCTCGTAGACGGCGCCCTCGGGGGCGCCGCAGGCGAGCGCCAAGCCGACCCGTGGGGGCCGGCCGCGATTGGAGCCTGGGCCTCCTTCTGGAAGCTCGCTGTCCACCCGCCCGCCTCGATCCTACGAGCTGCCGGCGCCCGCGGTCGGCGTGACCACCGTGCCCTGCCGCGGCTTGAGCTGCTCCACCTTGGAGTTCAGCTCCTCTATCTTCTGCGTCAGGTTGCGGATCTCGTCCCGCGTCGGCACGCCCATGCGGTTCAAGGCCGAGGTCACGGTCTCGTCGACCTTGTCGCCCAACCCCGACCAGGCGCTCTCGGCCTTGTCCTTGACCTTCTCCTTGACGTCCTTGGCCTTGTCCTTGGCGGCGTCCACCTGGTCCTTGCCGCGCGCCTCGACGTCCTTGCCGCGCTCCACCAGCCGGGAGAAGACCTTCGAGCCCTCCTCCTCGGCGGCGGCCAGGGCGCCCAGGCCCGCCAGCCAGATCCGGTGCGCCGATTCCATCAGCTCGTCCTGCAGCTTCTTGTCACGCCCGCTATCGTTGCTGTCCATGGTAGATCACCTCGTTTTCGTCTGAGTTTTCGCGCGGCCGACCTTGGCCGCCGGCTTGTGGATGGGTTTCTTGCTGATCGACCTCGGCGACGACAAGGCGGAGGCGGGCGCGACCGGCGCGGGGGCCAGCTGGTCGAGCTTCTGCGACAGCGTCTCCAGGCGCGCGGTCAGGCTGTTGATCTGCTCGCGCGTCGGCACGCCGATCTTGGTAAGGACTCCCTTCACCTCGTAGCGGACCGTGTCCTCCAGCAGCTTGCCCGCCTCCCTCACCGTCTTGCCGGCGCGCTCCGCCGCCGCGCGCATCGCCCGCCGGCGCCGCTCGTCCAGCGGGCGGCCGCGCTCGACGAGGCGGTCGAAGAGGTCGCGCTTGCGGTCGTCGATCTCCGCCTTCTTGGCGATCTCCGCGATCTGAGCCAGGGCGCCCAGCCCGGCTCGCCAGAGGTCGTGGCCGGCCGTCAGGATCTCCCGGCCCACCCGGTCGAAGCCGGAGGCGGCGCCCGCGGTCGTCGCCGTCGTCGTCTGAGATTCGCTCATGGTGCTATCCCTCCTTGCCGACGGCAACCGCCGTCGCAACTTTCGATTTCGGTTCGCGCTCTGTGCTTGGAGCCAACGGAACGGGCGGCGCGGCCTCCAGCTCGGACAGCGAGGCTTCGAGCTGCTCCAGGCGGGTACGCAGGCCGGACATCTCCTCCCGCGCCCGGCGCACCGGCGCCAGGCGGTCGAGCGAGGCCTGCACCAGGACGTTCACCCCGTGCTGGAGCTGCTCCTTGCCGGTCGACACCGCCTTCTCGCCCATCCGCACCAGCTCGTGCAGCAGCTCGCTGGGGAGGAACGCCGTGCCCCGGCGCCCCTCGTCGAGGATGATCTGGGTCAGCGTCTGCGAGGTGACATCGGCGCCCGTGGCGTTGTCGACCACCCGCACCTCCTGCCCCTGCCGCACCCAGGCCGCGATCTCCTCGAGCGAGACGTAGCGGCTCTCCTCGGTGTCGTAGAGCTTGCGGCTTTCGTAGCGTTTGATGAGCCGGATCATGGTGGCACCTCACATCCCGCGCCGCTTCTCCCGGCGCTTTCTGAAATGAAATTACCGCAGTGCGGCAAAGATGTCAAGGGGAATCTGCCGCGGTGCGGCAAAGAGGGTCCGAAGCGGCTAGGCGCCGCTCGAGATCCTCGCCCAGCGCCGCCAGCGCGGCGAGGTCGGTGGGCTCGTCCGGCAGGAGGGGGAGGGCCACCAGCGGCTGCTCCGGGGAGAAGAGCGCGGCGAGCTCGCGGAGGCCCTTGGCGTCGCGGTCGCCCAGCCAGCGCAGGAGGCGCTTGCCGTCCGACGGGGAAGAGTCAATGGCCGCGGGGAACAACGGGTGGACGCGGTTGACGACGATCGGGCCCAGATGATACCCGGCCTGCTGCAGGCGGCGGGCGAAGAAGAGGGTGTCGGGGATGCGCTCCTCGCCCGGGCCGCTCACCAGGAGAAAGCGCGTCTTGGGCGAGCGCAGGAGGGCCTCCACCCCCTGGGCGCGATCGCGAAAGCCGGCGTAGAGCGGGGAGAAGGCCGAGAAGAACTCGGCCATGTCGCGCAGCAGGTCGAGCCCGACGACCTCGTCCAGGAAGCGCTCCGCCCGCCGGCCGAGGCCGCCCCAGCGCGCCGTCGCCTGGAGCCGTCCCCCAGCGTCGAACCAGGGCTTCAAGCCCACCTTGAGGGCGCCGCTGTCGAGGAAGCCGACGATGCGCGCCGGAGCCTCCAGGAAGTCGAGCGCCTGGCGGGTGGGCGGGGTGTCGAGAACGATCTGGCCGTAGCGTCCGTTCGCCGTCACCTCGAAGAGCCGCTCGACCGCCATGTACTCGAGGATGCCGCCCAAGCTCCCCGAGAGATGGCGGTAGAAGCGGTTGTCGAGGATGCGCCGGCGGGACGCCTCGTCCGGAGCGTAGCGCGCGATCAGGCGGTTGAAGGTCTGCTGGGCGTCGAGCAGGCTGGCGTCGAGCCGTCCCCTCC
>DATNKQ010000529.1:0-9044 GCA_035603315.1 Thermoanaerobaculia bacterium | reverse complement strand
TCACCACGGTGACCGACATGGGGGTCGGGGGGGACGGCTACCAGGCGTATGAAAAGCTGCGCCGCGCGGGCGCCCTGCCTCTGCGGGCGGCCGTTTTCGTCAGCGACGACGAGCGGCTGCTCGCCCATTGGTTCGCCCGCGGCCCCGAGATCGACCCCGAGGCGCGGCTCACGGTGCGCGGCGTCAAGATGTATGCCGACGGCGCCCTCGGCAGCCGCGGCGCTGCCCTTCTCGCCCCCTACAGTGACGACCCCGGCAACACCGGCCTCCTGACCACCCCGCCGGAGCACCTCGAGGAGGTCTCCCGGCGAGCCTTGGCGCACGGTTTTCAGGTCGCCATCCATGCCATCGGCGACCGCGGCTGCAAGGTCGCCTTAGACGCCATGGAGAAGGCGCTCGGCAGCGCACGGCCGGAGGCCCGCTTCCGGCTGGAGCACGCTCAGGTGCTGCGGCTCGAGGACATTCAGCGCCTGGCGCGGTTGGGGATCGTCGCCTCCATGCAGCCAACCCACGCCACCTCCGACATGCCCTGGGCCGGCGACCGGCTGGGTCCGGCGCGCCTGGCGGGAGCCTATGCCTGGCGCAAGGTCCTGAACGCCGGCGGCCGGCTCGCCCTGGGAAGCGACTTCCCCGTGGAGTCGGCCGACCCGCGCCTCGGGCTCTACGCGGCCGTCACCCGCCAGGACCTGGCGGGGCATCCGGCCGGCGGCTGGCTGCCGGGCGAGCGGCTGACCCGCGAGGAGGCCCTGCGCGGTTTCACCCTGGATGCCGCCTGGTCGCTCTTCCTCGACCGCGAGGTGGGCTCGCTTGAGGTGGGCAAGCGGGCCGACCTCGTGGTGTTCGGCCGCGATCCCATGACGGTGCCCGAGCTGGAGATCCCGGGCGCGCCGATCGATCTGACAGTTGTTGGCGGCAAGGTGGTTTACGAACGCGACGCGGCGCGGGCGGCGGCGGCGCAGGCAAGGGCGGCCGATGCGCGCTGACGACAGGGTGGATCGCGAGGTGGACTGCGCCCCCGCCGCGGCCCCCGCCCATCGAAGGCGATGGAGGCGGCTCTCCACGGTGATCGGTGTGGCGGTACTGATCGTGTCGTTTCCCTTGATGGCTCGGGAGGATTCCTGGGCTCGGCTTCGGCGCTCGATGGTCAACGAGCAGATCCGCCAGCGCGGGGTTCTCGAGCCCTCCGTGCTGGCCGCCATGGAGCAGGTGCCGCGCCATCTCTTCGTGCCGCCGTCCGAGCAACAGCGGGCCTACGAGGACAAGCCGCTGCCGTTCGACAACGGGCGGACCATCTACCAGCCCTATCTGGTGGCGCTGATGACCTCGCTGCTCGATCTCAACGGCAGCAAACGCGTGCTGGAGGTGGGCACCGGCTCGGGTTACCATGCGGCGGTGTTGTCGCGCATCGCCCGCCAGGTCTACTCGATCGAGATCTCCGAGCCGGTGGCCAACCAGGCGGGGAAGCGCCTGGCGGCCATGGGCTATCACAACGTCGAGATCCGGGTCGGCGACGGCTACCAGGGCTGGCCCGAGAAGGCGCCCTTCGACGCCATCCTGCTCTCCGCCGCGCCGCCCAGAATCCCCAAGCCGCTCCTGGACCAGCTCAAGGTCGGGGGCCGCATGGTGGTGGCCGAGGGCGGATTCATCCAGGACCTCCTGGTCATTACCAGGACCGCCGACGGGATCGAGAAGCGGACGGTGATCCCGGTGCGGCTGTCGCCGATGACGGGCAAGGTGCGGGATGGGGGTTAGGGGTGGGGCGCTCGCGACGCCGGTCCGCCGGGCGGCTCTCGGCCTCTTCCTCCTGGGGTCGATGGGGGCGGCGGGCGCCATGCTAGGCCAGGCTGCAGAGGATCCCTTCGCCGATCTCCGCTACCGCATGGTCGAGGAGCAGATCCGCAGCCGCGACGTCACCGAGCCCGCGGTGCTCGCCGCCATGGCGCAGGTCCCCCGGCATCTGTTCGTTCCCGAGGACGAGCGCGCCTTCGCCTACCAGGACCATCCGCTGCCGATCGGCGAGGGTCAGACCATCTCGCAGCCCTACATCGTGGCTCTGATGACGGCGCTCCTCGACCTCCACCGCGACTCGAAGGTGCTCGAGATCGGCACCGGCTCCGGCTACCAGGCGGCGGTGCTGTCGCGCCTGGCAGGCCAGGTGTACAGCGTCGAGATCGTCCCCGCCCTCGCCGACCGGGCGCGGCGGACGCTCACTCAGCTGGGCTACGGCAACGTCCACGTGATGACCGGCGACGGCTACCACGGCTGGCTCGCGGAGGCGCCCTTCGACGCCATCGTCCTGACCGCCGCCCCGGCCAAGGTCCCCGCACCGCTGCTCGCGCAGCTCCGGCCAGGCGGCAGGATGGTCGTGCCCGTGGGCGGGGTCTGGCAGGACCTCGAGGTGCTCACCAAGCGTGCCGACGGCACCGTCGACACCCGCAAGGTGCTGCCCGTCCGCTTCGTTCCCATGACCGGCGAAGCCCAGGGCCGGCGCTGAGGCCTCCGCGCCCGGCTCAGTCCCCCGCCACCTCCCGGCAGATCTCTTCCAGGCGCCGGTAGCGCTCGGTCTTCCGGCGCTCCAGGACCTCGTCGCGGACCTCGCGGAACGATTCGTCGAGATAGCGGGGAGGCGGGAAATCGGCGTCGGGATAGAGGGTGCGGAGCGACTCCTCGAGCGGCCGCTCGGAGACGACGATGTCGTCGAAGGCAAGAGTTGGCCCGGGGAGCGAAGCGAGCGCGCGCCGCGCTCGGCCGAGCCCGGCGGCGAGCTGCCTCTCGGGGTCGCCGTCGTCGCCCGCCGCCTCCCGCGGGTAGAGCCAGCCGCGTTCGAGCATGGCGAAGGCGACATCCGCCAACGGGCGATCGATCCGCAGGGCGTTCAGGCCGGAGGTCGGGAGCCATTCCGCGACGGCGAAGGGGTGGACGACGTCCTTGTAGGCAAAGCCGCGGACGGCGGTCGCTTGGCCGAGGAAGGCGAGCAGCCGTTCGAAGCGGTCGGGGTCGCGCTCCCTCTCCAGGAACCGCACCCCGTGGGCGGGCCCCTCCTCGCGCGAGAGGGCGAATCGGTGGAGGTTCAGGACCTCGCCGTCGCTCGTCCAGGACGGCTCCGCCAGCCGCAGGGCGCCGCGGGCGGCGTGGTAGATCTGGGTGGAGAGGGAGCGGGGGAGCGAGACGAGGAAGAGGGACCGCATGGGATGGCCGCCGCGCCCCAGCGGTGCCCGCCGCGCCGAGCCTCGAGCCGTGGCGAGGATCGGAGAGCCGGAGCGGCGGGAGCGGTCGAGCCGGAATCCTACTTCGTCTTCGCGCCGACGCGGACGATCCCAGACCCCGAGACGGTGTAGCGGGGCTGGGAGGTGCCGGGGAACACCACCGTGTAGGTCGTCTGGCCGCTGACCTGGGCGACGCCCGAACCGTTGGCAGGCACCACGCCGGAGCCGTAGATCCAGCCGCTGCCGGAGGGGATGACGCCGCTGCCGGACGGCATCCAGCCGCTGCCCGAGGGGATGACACCGCTGCCGGAGGGGATGACGCCGCTGCCGGAGGGGATGACGCCGCTGCCGGAGGGCGTGATGCCGCTGCCCCCGCCGTAGATGGTATAGGCGAGGCTTCCTGCTGTCTGGTTGACGATCGTGATGGCCATGCCGCCAGGCTCCTCTCTTTTCCTCTTGTCCTCTCGTCCGTGGTCCCGAATCGAATTTTCAGGGAACAGTTAGAGAAGTGTAGCAGCTGCTGCGCGCGATTGTCATCCCTCCGCCAGCACCTCCTGGAACAGGCGGTGCCACTTTTCGGCGACCGCGGACCAGCGATACTCGCGGCGGGTGGCCACCGCCAGGGCGGCTGCGGACATCTCGGCGAGGCGGCCGGGATCGCGGTAGAGCCCTTCGAGGGCATGCGCCACCTCCTCCGGGGCGACCAGCTTTCCCTCGGTCAGGATCCGCTCGGCGGTCAGGCTCAGGGCCGGCTCGAGGAGGACAGCCGAGCCCGTCCATATTTCTTCGCAGGCGCTGTGGCGGGGCACCACCTGGGCGGCGCCGGTCGCCGCGTGCTCGAGGTTGACCAGCCCCCAGCCTTCGCCCAACGAAGTGTTCAGGCCCACGTCGCAGGCGTTGTAGATGCGGTTCAGGACCTCATCCGGGACCGCCGGCAGGAACTTCTCGTCGGCGGTGAGGATGAGGCGATCCTCGATGCCGTGGCGCCGCGCCAGGTAGACCACGTTCCAGCCGATGTCCTCGACCCCCATGTGGAGGTAGAGGCGGACGTTCTCCGGCTTGTCGCGCGCGAACAGCGCGAAGCCCTTGATGGTGACGTCGATCCGCTTGCGGGGCTGATTGCGGTTGGCGTTCAGGACGATCCAGGCGTCCTCGAACTCCGGCCGGCCGAAGAGTTCCGCCCGCGCCCGCGTCCGGCCCGCGGCGAGATCGCCTGCCGGGGCGCCGTTCCCTCCGGAGTAGGGAAAGAAGAGGCCGGTGTCGACGCCGTGGGGGATGACCTCCATGGGCGGGAAGGGGAAGCCGGGGTCGTGCTCCCGCACGCGGGCGACGGCCTGCTCGATCTCCCGCCGGCCGTAGCGGGTGTAGGCCACGAAGCGGTCGAGGAACTGCAGCGGCTCGACCATGCCGGGCTCGATGGGGCCGGCGTCGACCGGCGAGTAGGCGAGAACCTTGAGGGACTCCTGGCGCTCGCGGAGCGGTCCCATGTAATTGCCCAGCACCCACGGGTCGTTGAGCAGGAAGACGAGCTGCGGCCGAATCTGGTCGACGAGGGCGCCCAGCCGGTTGGTGCCGAAGAAGTCGCCATCGGCGCCGGCGGGATAGATCTCCCAGCCGCATCCGTGGGCCTCGCCGCGATAGTTGATCCCCAGGTGATGGAACTCGTAGCGCTCCTCGAGGTTCGATAGCAGGCTGTGCAGCACGCGGGCGAAGCCGGTGGGGACGACGGCGTCTCCCACCACCAGGACCCGCGGCCGCCCGCTCTCTCTCCGCTTCCGCCGCCGGCCGCTCATGCATCCCTCCAGGGCGCCGGATCCAGATAGCAGCAGTGGAAGAGATCGAGGCCGTCCCCCCAGGCCGCGATGGCGGGCGAGAGCTGGACGCGCAGGCCGGCGAGAAGCTCCTCCGTCGGACCGTGGGGGAAATAGCGCTGCGCCAGGGCGAGCGGCGCGTAGACGGCCCGGGCGCCGAGCCCCGCCGTCCCCTCGATCGCCTGGATGGCCGCCAGGAGGTCCGCCGGGCCGCTCAGGAACGGCCGCAGCCGCACGAGGTCGACCAGCTGGGTGAGCCGGAAGCGGTTCATCAGGACGTGGTGGGTGGCATGGATCAACAGGTGCAGCCAGAGCGTCTCCGCGGAGGGGAGCCAGGCGCGCGTACCCAGGATCTCTCCCGGTCGCGCCGCCGCCCACAGCCGGTCGGTCAGGTCGACGGTCTCCTCCCGCAACCGCTCCTGACAGCGCGGATGGACCTCGAGCACCCGCGGGTTGTCCGGATGCTCGCGATCCGGATCGACGATCTCGCGGTTGCCGGGCCGGGAGAACTTGACGTGCTTCCAGCCGGTGAAAACCTTGTCGTAGGCCAGGCCGGCGAGGATCTCCTCGCCGCGCAGCAGGTCGCCGACGTGGAGGAGAAGGTCGAGGTCGGCCATCGGCCGCTCGCCGGGATCGGGGTAGACGAGGGCCGCGAGAACGGCGCCTTTGAGCGGCATCACCGGCACGCCGGCGGCGTCGAAAGCGGCGAGGACCTCCGCCAGCTCCGCCTGCATCCTGGCGATCCTAAGGCGGTTGGCGGCGAGTTGGTCCGCCGCCCAGAGGGCAAAGGGGTGATCTCCCCAGGCCCCCAGTCGGGTCATGCGGGCGCCGAGGAGCGGGGCGACGCCGTGCACCTGCGCGGCCCGGCGCAGCAGCTCCCAGCTCTCCGGCGTATAGCCGGGAGGCTCGGCCGGCGGAGCGGCGATCAACTGCGCCAGGGCGTCGCAGGCCTCGATCTCCATGGCCGCCGGCCGCTCCACCGCCGCCTTCATGCGACGATCGACTCCAGGAGGTCGACCGCGGCCTCGATGTCGTCGCCGAAGGCGAGGCGGTAGGCGCCGTGGCGGAGCAGCCGGTCGACAGCGCTGTCGTAGCCCGCGATCTCGCTCTCCTTGCTGGCGCCTCCCTGCCTCCATCCCTCCCGCGCGGCGGCGGGGCCGAGCGGCTCGATCCGGCTCCTGCCGCCGGGTTGCCGCGACAGCAGGACTACGGCCCCCGCCCGTGCCGAGGGAGTGGTGCTGCCGGGGCGCAGGGCTTCGAGGTCCGCCGCCAGCTTGGTCTCGCCGTTGAGCTGCACCAGGGGCGTGGCGGAGGCGAGCTCGGGGAAGAGCTCTCTAGCGTCCGGCAGGAGATGGAACGACCATGGAGTTCCCCACCAAAGCGGGCGGGCGCCGTCGAGCCAGACGACGTCCTCGGCCAGGGCCTGGAAGCCGCGGCGGGTCGCCGCATAGGCCAGCGTCGTCTTGCCCTGCCCGCTCGCCGCCCGCAGGAGAAGTCCTTTGCCGCCGCGGGCTAGCGCCGCCCCGTGAACGCCGATGAAGCCGCGCCACTCGAGCATGAAGAAGAGCGCCGGCTCGAGGAAATGCCAGCGGAAGAAGGCGGGATCGGCGAGGGTGGTCGAGGAGAAGCAGCCGAAGGCGACGCCGGCCGCGCGGTCGGCGACGAGGGTCGAGTCGCGGCCGGTCGTCTGGTAGACGAGGGGGCCGTCGGCACGCTGCAGCGGCCGGCCACGGACGCCGTCGTCCACGGAGTGGGCGAAGAGACGAAAGGAGAGGTCGGAACTGCCATCGGGTGCGGCTGGGCCGAAGCCGGCGAAGGCGGACTCCGCGGCGGCCATCACCGCTGGGGCATTGCTGGTGACGCGGAGCGAGAAGCCCATGGGCCGGAACCAGGCCTCGCGGAGATCTTCGACCGGCGTGAAGAGGAAGGGGTTCTCGGCCATGCGGAGACGGGCGGCAGGCCGAGGGGCTTCAGAGGCTCTCGCGCTGCGGCTCGCGCAGCGGCACCAGGCGGCGGGCGAGCTTCAGCTCCCAGGGGTTGTCGTAGCGGCCGCTGTCGTAGCGCCAGTCGGCGAGCGACCGCAGGAGCTGCTTGCCCCAGGCCGGCGTGGCATGGTCCTGCACGGTGGGGAAGCGGCAGCCCAAGACGGTCGCGAAGTCCTGGACCCGGCGGCGCATCTTCGGCGACAGCCAGGGGGCGTCCTGGTGGCAGACGTAGTTGATCCATTGCGGCTCCGTCCACTCCTGCGGGGTGGTGGGGAGGCCGGGGCCGGCCGGCCCGTAGCTCTCCTGGACGGGCAGCCGCAGCCCCGCCGCCCGCGTGCGCTCCGAAGCGGCCTCGCGCCGCGGCGTGGGGGTGTAGAAGTAGAGGACCACCTCGCACTCCGGATGGACCGCCTTGATCCGCTTGATGAAGGAGAGGGTCTTCTCGATCTCGCCCTCGGGATCGTCGGGACCGCCCAGCACGAAGGAGAACTCGGGGATCACCCCGTGCTGGCGGCAGAGGCGGGCCACTTCGAAGGTGTGCTCGACCCGCGATCCTTTCTTCATCTGCTTCAGGACCTCGTCGCTTGCCGCCTCGGCGCCGATGTAGGCCATGGTCAGGCGGCTCTTCTCGATCAGCTCCCAGGTGCGCGGCGAGAAGTTGGCGAGGGTGTCGGCGCGGGCGTAGCACCACCAGGGCATGGCCAGGCGGGCGAGCGCTTCGAGGAGCGGCACGCTCGCCTCCTCGCGGTCGAAAAAGTTGTTGTCGTAGAACTGCATGGAGTTGGCGCCGAAGCGGTCGCGCAACGTCGTCACCGCCTGCTCGAGCCGCGCCCCGCCGGAGAGGCGGGTGACGCCGTTGAACATGGTGACGACGCCGCAGAACTCGCAGCGGTAGCGGCAGCCGATCGCCGCCTGGTGAACGCCGGTCCGGGTGCCCATGAAGCTGGGGCGGAGGTAGCGGCCCACGTCGCCCGCCCGCTCGTAGGGGAGCGGCGGCAGCTCGTCGGGGTCGCGGAAATGGCGGTCGGCGTTGTGGCGCACGGCTCCGCCGTCCTTCCAGGTCAGGCCGCGGACGTCCGCCAGGGCCGTGGGATCGCCGGCGGAGGCGAGCGGCCCCGGCGGCGGCCCGGCGTCCGGCAGCCGCTCGAGGAGCTCGAGGATCGCGTCCTCGCCCTGGCCGCGCACGACGTAGTCGACGTAAGGCGCGTTGATCGCCGACTCCGGGTACATGGTCGGGAAGTACCCTCCCCAGGCGATCGGCACCTGCGGATGGGCGGCGCGGACGGCGGCCGAGAGCTCGATCGCCGGCGCCACCTGCGGCCCCGGCATGACGCTGACGCCAACGAGAGCGGTCGGCGAGGCGGCGAGGGCGGCGAGCGTGGTGCCGACGGCGTCGCCGTCGACGTTGCCGTCGATGAGCTGATAGTCGACCTTCCCTTCGAGCACGGCGCCGAGCGAGAGGAGCGAGATCGGCAGCCGCATGGAGCGCTCGGAGCACATCCGCGGATTGACGAGGAGGACGCGGCCGCCGCCGCGGAGGTCGATGCTCACGCCCCGGCCCCCTGCGCGTGAAGCCGGCCGGGCTCGCTCCGCGCTCCCTCGCGCGCGGCGGCAGCCGCCGGCCGCGGTGCCGAGACGGTGTGGACGGTCACCACCTCGTTGCCGAAGTCGCGCCGGGTCGCCACCCCGACCTCCATCCCCCCCTCGCGATGGGCGGCGAGCTGCGCCGCGCAGTCGCCGTCGGTCGACAGCACGACGAGCGCCCGCCCCCCCGGCGCCAGCGCGGCGGGCAGGCCGGCGGCGAAGCGCTCCAGCGCGTCGACGCTGCGCCAGGCGGCGTCCAGCGGATTCCGGGGGGCGCCGCGGAAGTAGGGCGGGTTCCAGAGGACGAGGTCGAAGCGCTCGCCGGCGACGGGGGCGAAGAGGTCGCCCTGGCGGGCCTCGATCCGCTCTTCGAGGCCGTGCAGGACGGCGTTGGCGCGGACGCAGCGCACCGCCTGCGGGTTGAGGTCGACGGCCACCACCCGGTAGCCGATCCGGGC
>DATNKQ010000525.1:0-2052 GCA_035603315.1 Thermoanaerobaculia bacterium | reverse complement strand
GCGACGCCGCGGATGTGGCGGCCGACGACGATGAGGTCGTAGTTCCCCTCCGCGGCCTCGGTGAGGATTCCCTGGACGGGCGTGCGGGCGCGGCGGATGGTGGAGCTGCTGCGCACCTCGAGGTCGCGCAGCGTCGCCACGCCGCGCTCGAGGTGGTCCTTGACCAGTGCCGAGGGCTCCCAGCCCTCTCCTAAGACGTGCAGGAGCGTCACCTCGGCGCCCAGGCGGCGCGCCAGCCAGCCGCCGATGCGCACGTCGGACTTCCCGGGCTCGCCGACGGCGGTGCAGATGAGGATGCGGGCGATGGCGGCGCCCTCCTGACCCCCCTGCCGATCGTGGACGACGAGGAGCGGCGTCATGAAGCGCGACAGGAGGGCGGCGAGCGTCCCGCCGGCGCGGTCGGGCTTGGTGTCGGAGGGAGCGGGCAGGAGGAGGAAGTCGTAGATCGACTGCCGCTGCTCGGCGACGATCTCCTCGGCGGCGGAGCCGGCCCGGAGGACGATCTCGGGATCGGCCAGGCCGAGGCTCGCGGCGCGCTCGGGGAGCGCCGTCCGCAGGTCCTCGACGGCCTTGGCGTCGGAGCGCACCGCCAGCACCCTTACGCTCGCGCCGAGCGCAATCCGCAACCGCCCCGCAAGGGTGAAGAGGGCCGGGCTCTCGCGCTTCTCGACGTCGCAGACGAGGAGGCGCGGGCGCGGCGGTTTCAGGATATGCCAGCCCTTCAGGCGCAGCCAGACGTCGCCCTCCGGCGGCTCCTCCCCGGCGGGGACCACGAGGTCGACGAGCAGCCCCTCCTGCCCGTAGGCGAGGGCGGGCGCCACCTGGCGGGTGCCGGGGACCGGCGGCAGGCTCACCCGCAGGCGGCGCAGAGCTCCGGCGAAGCTCTCCTCGACGATCTTGCCGCGGCCCAGCACGCGGGCGCGGTTCCCATCTTCCAGAGATTCGGGAGAGCCGGAAGGGCCGGCGGGGGCGGGCACGATCTCCACCTGCTCCGGCCGGAAGAGGACGCGCACGCGGGCGTCCTCCTCGTGCGGCGTCTCGGCGGGGATCGGCAGGGCGACCGGCCCGAGGTAGGCGACGCCTCCCCGCGCCCGCCCCACGAGCACCGTGCCGGCGCCCAGGAAGGTGGCGGCGAAGAGGGTCTGCGGCTGGTTGTAGAGCCTCTCCGGCTCGCCCACCTCGAGGAGGCTGCCGCGCTCCATCAAGCCGACGCGGTCGGCGAGCTCGAAGGCCTCCTCCTGGTCGTGGGTGACGAGGATGGCGGTGACTCCGAGCTGCGATTGGATCTCCTTGAGGTTCCGGCGCAGCTGGCCGCGGATCTTGACGTCTAAAGCGCCGAAGGGCTCGTCCAGGAGCAGCACGCTGGGCTCGTAGGCGAGGGCGCGGGCGAGGGCGACCCGCTGCTGCTGCCCGCCCGAGAGCTGGTGGGCGTAGCGGTGGCCGAGCCCCGCCAGGCCCACGAGGTCCAAGAGGCGGTCGCGCTTCTGCCGGCGGTCGCGGCGCCCGATCTGGCGGATCTTCAGACCGAACTCGACGTTCTCGGAGACGCTCATGTGGCGGAAGATCGAGTAGTTCTGGAAGACGAAGCCGATGCCGCGCTCCTGCGGCGGCAGGCCGGTGACGTCACGGCCGTGCAGGTGGACGCTGCCGGCGTCGGGCATGGCCAGCCCGGCGATCAGCCGCAGGACGGTGCTCTTGCCGCTGCCGGAGGCGCCCAGGAGGACGAAGAGCTCCCCTTCCTCGATGGTCACCGAGGCCTGGTCGACGATGAGCTGGCCGTCGTAGCGCTTGGTCAGGCCCTCGAGGACGATCGACATCGCGGTCTCGGGCGCTTCAGCTCGCCTCGCCGGCGGCCGCCCCCGCCGAGCCGGCGGTGCCGGAGTAGCGCAGGAGGAAGAAGAAGATGACGAAGGAGAGGAGGGCGAGGACGGCGGCCACGGCGTTGGCCTGGGCGATGTTGCCGGCCTCGAACTGGGCGAAGATGTAGAGGGGCGCGGTCTGGGTGCGTAGTCTCAGGTTGCCCGAGACCATCACGGTCGCGCCGAACTCTCC
>DATNKQ010000522.1:0-25499 GCA_035603315.1 Thermoanaerobaculia bacterium | reverse complement strand
AAGGTCGCTGCCGAGATGCGGGCCTTGAAGGCCGCCGGCCGGCCGGTCTGCGACCTCACGGTGGGCGACTTCGACCCCCGCCAGTTCCCCATCCCGGAGCGGCTGGCGACGGCGGTCGAAGCCGCGCTCCGGAACGGCGAGACCAACTATCCGGCCTCGAACGGCATGCCGGCGCTGCGGCAGGCCATCCTGCGGTTCTACGCCCGCGAGCTCAACCTCCAGTATCCGCTCGAGTCGGTGCTCGTCGCCTCCGGCGCGCGGCCGGTCATCTACGGCCTCTTCCGCGCCGTCTGCGATCCCGGCGACCGCGTCGTCTACCCGGTGCCGAGCTGGAACAACAACCACTACGTCCACCTCGTCGGCGCGGTGGGAGTGCCCGTCCCCTGCGGCCCCGAGGACCGCTTCCTGCCCACCCGCGAGGCCATCCGCGGCCTCCTCCCCGGCGCCCGCCTCCTCTGCCTCAACTCGCCGCTCAACCCCACCGGCACGGCGATCAGCCGCGGGGCGCTCGCCGGCATCTGCGACTCGATTCTGGCGGAGAACGAGGCGCGCTCGAGGAGCGGCGAAAGGCCTCTCTACCTCCTCTACGACCAGATCTACTGGATGCTCTGCTTCGGCGACACCGTCCACGTGACGCCGCAGGAGATCGCGCCCGAGATGGCGCGCTACACGCTCCTCGTGGACGGCATCAGCAAGGCCTTCGCCGCCACCGGTCTCCGCGTCGGCTGGGCGGTGGGGCCGGCGGACGTCATCGCCCGCATGTCGGCGCTGCTGGGGCACATCGGGGCCTGGGCGCCGCGGGCCGAGCAGGTGGCGACGGTGGAGCTCCTGGACGACGCCGACGCCATCCGCGCCTTCCACCGCACCTTCAAGCCCGCCATCGAGGCGCGCCTGGAGCTTCTCCACGGCGGCTTCCAGGCGATGAAGGCGCGGGGGCTCGCCGTCGAGAGCATCCCGCCCATGGGCGCGATCTACCTGACCGCCCGCATCCATCCCTTCGGCCGCCGCACGCCGGAGGGCGCTCCCCTACGCACCAACGAGGACGTGCGACGCTACGTCCTCGAGGCGGCCGGCATCGGCATCATCCCCTTCCAGGCATTCGGCTCGCGCGAGGAGAACGGCTGGTTCCGTCTGAGCGTGGGAGCCGCCTCCCCGGCCGACATCGAAGCGGCGCTGCCGCGGCTTGCCGACGCGCTGCTGGCGCTCGGCTGATCAAGACCCCTCTTCAAGCCGGCCGCTTCTTCGGCCTCGCACGGGCTGGGCGCGCGCGCTTGCGAGGCGCTTCCTTCGCGCCGGCGATCAACCCCCGCAGCGCCGCGAGATCCCGCCGGTGGCCGGCCATCCCGTCCTCGGGATCGGTCTCGACGATCATCGGCACGGCGCGGAAGCGCCGGTCGTTCACCAGCCGTGCGAAGGCGTCGAGGCCGATCTCTCCCTCGCCGATGTGGGCGTGGCGGTCGCGGCGGGAGGCGAAGGGGCGGACGGAGTCGTTGACGTGGATGCAGCCCAGGAGGTCGAGGCCGATCGACTCCGCGAGCTCGGCCACCATCTCCTCGTAGCCGGCTTCTTCGTGGAGGGCGTAGCCGGCGGCGAAGGCGTGGCAGGTGTCGAGACAGACGCCCACGCGTTCGGGCGCCGCCAGCCGGGCGCGGATGGCGGCCAGGTGCTCCAGGCGATGCCCCAGACAGCTTCCCTGCCCTGCCGTATTCTCGAGCAGCACCCGCGTGGCGACGTCCGGCAGCTCGCCGAGCACCTGGTCCAAAGACTCCGCGACGCGCGCGATCCCCGCCTCCTCGCCGGCGCCCAGATGAGCGCCGGGATGGACCACCAGCGCCTGCACCCCCAGCCGCCCGCAGCGCGAGAGCTCGTCGGCCAGGGCCTCGCGCGACTTGGCGAGGATCAGCTCGTCGGTCGCCGCCAGGTTGATGAGATAGGAGGCGTGGGCCACCAGATGGCCGATGGCGCTCTCGGCGTGGGCGCCGCGAAAGACCTCGACCTCCGCGTCCTCCAGGGTCTTGCCGCGCCACTGGTTGGCGTTCTTGACGAAGATCTGGATGGCGCCGCAGTCGATCTCGCCGCCGCGGGTGAAGGCGTTGGCCAACCCGCCGGCGACCGAGACGTGGGCGCCCAAAAAGGGCGGGCTCGCCATGCCGCCATTGTAGCCGGCCCCGCTCAGGCCCCGCCGCTTTCAGTCGCCACATCCCGTGGCGATCAGGAGGGCTCGACAGACCGCGGTCATCTTCCCGGATCCAACCGTGCCAACGAGATGATGGAGCCTCTGCTGGTCCACGGTCTGGACTTGATCCAAATTGACCACCGAGTCATGCTTGAGGCCTTCTTCCATCCCTACTAGGATCTCGCTGGGTGCGCCGTGAATGGCGGAGGTGATCGGCGCGACGAGAACGGTGCGGAGAAGGGCTATCGCCTTCTGTCGAGAGAGCACCAGCACCGGGCGGCGCTTGTCGGGTGAGCCGAAGGTGTAGAGCCAGATTTCGCCGCGATTCACTCGGTGGGCCATACCCCCTCTTCTTCCCACCCCTCGAATCCCTTTCCGAGTGGCTCTTCGACCCCCGCATAGGCCCGATCGTACTGCGCATCGATCTCATGCTTGCGACGGCGGCGCAGGTAGTCGCTGGTCAGTTGTCGCAGCACCGCGGACCGCCCCTTTTTGCGAACATCGGGGGTTTCGTCCAACTCTGCGAGGAGATCTTCGTCGAACATTACTTGTACGGCCTTCATGTGGGAAGTCTATGTGGAATCGAGTCGTGGGATCAAGCTGAAGCGGCGGTCGCGACCTCTCCTGAAGCTCTGCTACCGAGGCCGTCTTGGCGCTTGGCCGGCTCGCGCCGGCGCCTCTGCTACACTCCCGACGCTATGGGTTCTCGGCTCCTGCGCGCGCTTGCGCTTCTGGCCTATGCGCTCCTGACCGTCGTCGTCTTCGTGCTCGCTGCCTACACCTCGTTCAGCCTCTTCGTGCGCGGGGGGGTCACCAGCGTGCCGGAGGTCGTCGGCCTGTCTCGCGCCGACGCCGCCAACCTCTTGGCGGACAAGGGACTGCTGCTCCGGCGGGTGGCCGAGAAGGGGCGCTACGACGACAAGGTTGCCGCCGGGCGCGTGCTGCGGCAGGTGCCGGACGCGCGCACCTTCGTCAAGCGGGGGAGCGGCGTCGACATTGTCCTCTCGCTCGGGCCGCAGCGGATCGCGGTGCCGGACCTTACGCAGAAGGCCCTCCCGGCGGCGCAGCTGACGCTCTCCGCCAGCGGCCTGGCCGTCGGCCGCACCTTGACCGCCTTCGCGGTGGGGAAGGAGCCCGGCACGGTCCTCGAGCAGGATCCCGACCAGGGGACCGAGGTCGCTCCGGCGAGCCCGGTCGACCTCCTGCTCGCCTCGGCCACGCCGAGCGAGCGCTACATCATGCCCGACCTCGTCTACCGCCACTACGACGACATCCGCGCCTTCTTCGAGCGCCAGAAGTTCCGCCTGGGCAGCGTCAAGTACGAACGCTACGAAGGGGTCGCCGCGGGCACCATCCTGCGGCAGTTCCCGCTCCCCGGACACCCGCTGGCGCGCGAGGACTCGGTCTCGCTGGTGGTGGCGACCGCCGAAGGCGTCTCCGGATGAAGCTGGCGCCATCGATCCTGGCCGCCGACCTGGCCGACCTGGCGGCGGCGCTGGCGGTGTGCGAAGCGGGCGCGGCCGACCTCGTCCACTTCGACGTCATGGACGGCCACTTCGTCCCCAACCTGTCGTTCGGCATCCCGGTCCTGGCGGCCCTCTCCCGCCGCACCAAGATTCCCCTGGACGTCCACCTCATGGTCGAGGACCCCGGCCGCCTGCTCGACGACTACCTGCAGGCCGGGGCGTCGCGGGTGGCGGTGCACTGGGAGGCGACTCCCCACCTCGACCGCCTGGTCACCCGCATCCAGCAGGCGGGCGCCTCTGCCGGCGTGGCGGTCAATCCCGCCACCCCCGTCGAGGTGCTGATCGACATCCTGCCGCGCCTCGACTACGTCCTTCTCATGTCGGTCAACCCCGGTTTCTCGGGGCAGGCCTTCCTCCCCCGCGCGCTCGACAAGGCACGCCGCTTGAAAGCGCTGTCCCGGGCCGGCGGCCGCGAGGTCGAGATCGCCATGGACGGCGGCGTCGAGCGCGATAACATCCGCCAGGTGGTCGCCGCCGGCGTCGAGGTCTGCGTCGTCGGCTCGGGAATCTTCGCAGCCGCCGACCCGGTTGCTCGCATGTCCGAGCTGCGCACGAGCGCTCGGTCGGAGACGGTATGACACGAACTTTCGCGGCACGGTCCGCCCTCGCTCTCCTCGTGGTCTTCGCGGCGGCCGGCTGCCACAGCGCCAAGACCAAGGAAGACCCCATCCTCAAGCTCTCTGCCGAGGAGGCCCTGGCCCAGGGCAAGACGCTCCTCGCGGAGAAGAAGTACGACCGCGCGCGGCCGCTCTTCAACCACGCCTTCGAGGTCGAGCCCAACTCGGTGATCGGCCGCGAGGGACTGCTGCTCGCCGCCGACACCTTCTACCTGGAAGGGGGCACGACGAACTACGTGCAGGCCGAGGCCAAGTACCGGGACTTCCTGAACCGCTTCCCCACCAGCGAGCAGGCGGCCTACGTGCAGTTCCAGATCGCCAACAGCCTGGCCAAGCGCATGGAGCGGCCCGACCGCGACCAGGCGGTGACGCGCAAAGCCCTGGAGTCCTACGACGACCTCATCCGCCTCTACCCGACGAGCGAGTACGCAGCGCAGGGCAAGGAGCAGATCCAGCTGGTGCGGGCGAATCTCGCCGAGCACGAGTTCATCGTCGGCAACTTCTACCTCCGCTACGGCGCCCCCAAGGCGGCGGCGGCGCGTTTCGAATACCTGCTCAAGAACTTCCCCAACTACAATCAGAAGGACAAGGTGTTCTACTTCATGGGTCTCGCCTACCAGCGGAGCCGCAACCCGGAGGAGGCGAAGAAGGCGTTCGAGCGGCTGAAGCAGGAGTACCCGCAGAGCCCCTTCATCACCCAGGTCCCCGCCGACGCGCAGAAGGCGAGCGGATAAATGCGACGCTTCCCTCTAAAGGTTCTGTTCGTCCTGCCCGTCCTCGTCCTCGCCCTCCCCCTCCTCGCCGGCGGCTGCGCGGGGACCGGCCTGCGGCCGAGCTCCGCCGCCGAGCCCGACGAGATCCAGGAGCTGAAAACGCGGGTGATCGAGCTGCAGCGCAAGGCCGCCGTCCAGGAGGTCGAGCTGGCGCGGTTGCGCCAGCAGGTGGCCGAGCTCCTGCAGGGCGGACGCACCTCGGCGCGTCCGGCGGCGCCGGCACGGCGCAACGGGGGGGACCTGCCGGCGCCCGCTCCCGAGGCGGTCCCCGAGCCGGGCGCGACGCCGGCGAGACCCTCGTCCCCTCGGCCGTCCAGCCCCGCTTTCGAAGAGGTGGACATCGTCGTGCCGCCGTCGCCGGTGCCGCGGACGCCGCCGGCTCCCGTCCCGCAGCGGCGCCCCGCCACCGAGCTCAACCCTCCGGCGGCGCATCCGTCTCCTCCGACCGCAGCGCCTCCGACACCGGCTCCGCCGGCAGCGGCAGCGGAACCCGAGTCGCCGGGGACGATCTCGCCCGCTGCGCAGGCGCTCTACGACCGCGGCTACACGCTCTACAACCAGGGGCACTACGTCGACGCCGAGGCGAGCTTCCAGCGCTTCCTCCAGAGCGAGCCCAAGAGCGAACTCGCCGACAATGCCGAATATTGGATCGGCGAGTGTCGCTACTCGCGGCACGACCTGCGCGGAGCTCTCGCCGCCTTCCGCGAGACGGTCACGCGCTACCCGCAGGGCAACAAGGTGCCCGACGCTCTCCTCAAGGAGGGGCAGACGCTGGAGGCGATGGGCGACGTGGAGGGAGCGCGCACGGTCTACCGCGAGGTGACCCGCCGCTTCCCCAACACCGCCGCCGCCGCGGCGGCCGACGAGCGCCGGGCGAAGCTGCCGTAGAGAAGCGAAAGAGGGCAGGCACAGGGGCCTGCCCCTACCAGGATGGTCCGCTTGGCCGATAGGTTTGTAGGGGCAACCCCCCGTGGTTGCCCCATCTGGCCGCCGTGGAAATCCTCAAGCGTCGCTTGAGGTGTCGGCTGGTAAACCTTGACACTGTCTGCCAAACCGTGTAGCTTAAAGTATAGAGATTTCCCTATAGAATGGCTCTCCTCACTCCGGATTAGGAGACCTTCATGAACGCGCGGCTTTCGGGTTTCGTAGCGACGATGCTCCTTGCGGCCTCCCTGGCCGCGAGCGGGGCTTGGGCGGCGGACCGTCCTCCCAAGGACCTCCATTGGACGGGCGATCACTGGACGGCCTGGAACCCGCCGCCCGTCCCCGCTCCGCCGTCGACCGTGCAGATCCACGTCGTGGTGCGCGGCGACACGCTGTGGGGCCTGGCCGCCAAGAACTACGGCAACCCCTACCTCTGGCCGCAGCTCTGGGAGAAGAACAAGTACATCCTGGACGCGCACTGGATCTATCCCGGCGATCCGCTCGTCCTCGGTCCGCAGGTGACTCCGGCCGAGCAGCTCGCGGCGGCCGGGCCCGCCGGCGCCGCGGGAGAGACTCCTACCGCGGAGACTCCCGGCGAGGCGCCGGAAGCCCCCTCGGCTCCCACGCCGGGAGTGCTCACGGCCGGCGCCGCCGCCAGCGCGCCGATCCCCTTGGGGGCGGAGAGCGACATCTATTGCAGCGGCTACATCGGCGATCCCGGCGAGCAGTTCCCCTACGCCATCGTCGGCTCCGAGTACGACGTCATGTCGCCGCTCCTCTCGGGCCACGCCGGCGCCGACATCCAGGGCACCTACGGGACGGTGAACACCGTCAAGTACGGGCTGTACACCGGCGACATCGTCTACCTGGACGGCGGCCGGGCGCGCGGCCTGACGGCCGGCACGACCTTCACCGCCGTGGCGCCCCGCCAGGAGGTCCACCATCCCGTCGACCACCACCTGATCGGCAGGTTCTACCGCTACCTGGGCAGGGTGCGGGTGCTGTCGGTGCAGGAGACGACCGCCATCGCCGAGATCGTTCACGCCTGCGACCCGATCACCGTCGGCACCCTGCTGCAGCCGTTCCAGCCGGAGCCGGTGCCGCTCGGCCGTCCCACCGCCATGCGGCCGGTCAACTTCCCGGCGGCGGCGGAGAAGCTCGACAACGGGCCGGCGATCGTCCTGTCGCAGGACGATATCGTCTCCCTCGGCCAGGACCACGTCGTCTACATCGACCGCGGCGCTCAGGCCGACGTCACGCCCGGCGACGTCTACACCATCTACCGCCTCAACAAGCCCGGTCTGCCGCCGCTCGTCCTGGGCGAGCTGGCGGTGCTCTCCGTGCATCCGAAGTCGTCGGTGGCGAAGATCCTGCGGTCGCGCTACACGGTCTACGTCGGCGACCGTCTCGACCCCAAGTAGGGAGTTCTTGCGGGCCGCATGTGGTATTGTGGGAGAGCTGCTGAATCACCCTTCCGAACCGAGGATCACACGCCTTTGGCCGAGCAGAATCTCAACGGACGTCTGCACCTCATCGTCGACGAGCTGGTCCGCCGCGGGGTCACCCTGGAGCAGGCGAGACGGGAGTTCGAGAGGCAGTTCATCGTCGCATCGCTGAAGTCCAACCACGGCAACTTCTGCCGCTCGGCGCGCTCGCTGGGCGTCCATCGCAACACCCTCCGCAACAAGGTCTCCGACCTGGGGATCGGCGCCGAGGACTACGACCTCACCGGCCGCCGGACCGCCCGCCGCAAGAACCCCGTCAGCTGAAGGCTTGTAAGCCAAATACCGTCGAGGCTCACCGCCAGTTCCTCAGATTGTCATCCTGAGCGTTAGCGAAGGACCTGGGGGGAGGGCGGTGCGAATTCCCTTGCTATGACAGGGTCAGGCTTTCGCGCTCCAACCGTCGCCTCGCGCCACCAGCCGAGCGGCCGGTGGCGCGAGGGAGAGGCTGCTCTTCTAGAACCGCGTGCCGATCCAGAAGGCGGTGCGGAACCCGCCCTGGGACTTGCTGAAGTTCCACTGCTTGGCGAAGTCCCAGTTGACGTCCAACCCGAACAGGTTGACGGTGAAGCCCCAGCCGTAGGCGGCCACCGCGTCCTGCAGCGTGTGCGTCCCGGGCTGGAAGAACTCGAACTTCTGGAACTTGCTGAAATAGGCGCCGCCGACGTCGAAGAACAGCACCCCGCGGATGCCGCGGAAGCCGATGACCGGCGTGGCCAGCAGGTCGAGGAGCGGGAAGCGCAGCTCGGCGTTGCCGAAGAAGGCGCGGTCGCCGGCGATCGAGGCGTAGTCGAAGCTCCGCAGGGTGTCCAGGCCGCCGATGAAGTAGGGGTTGGGGAAGTTGCCGGTGCTGATGCCGCCGAAGACGCGGAAGGCGAAGTTGCTGCGCAGCGTCAGCGGCACGTACTGCCGGAACTCGATGTTGTTCGAGTTGGTGAGCGTGCCCTTGTTCTTGAGGTCGGGGGAATAGGAGGACGCCAGGCGCCAGCGCCGGCCGCTGATCCCTCCCCAGTTGGCGTAGACCGCCGAGTCGCCGACGAGCGCCGCCTGCACGACCGGGAAGCTGTCGGAGCGCGGCTCGATGATGGGCAGGGTGTTGCCCTGCTGGTCGGTGAAGGAGCTCTGGAAATCGATCTTCCTCAACTCGTAGCCGGCCCCCACCTCGAGCCGATGGTAGAAGCTGAACGGGTAGATGATGGAGGCGACGGCGCCGGTCAGCTGGTAGGCCGCCTTGCTGCGGGTCAGGAAGCCGCTGGCGTCCTGGGCGATGTAGAAGGTGCGGCTGTCGAACAGCTCGACCTGCCACTGCCGCCGTTTCGAGAGGTCGGCGTAGACGAAGTCGAAGTCCGAGAAGCTCTGCACCGCCGCGAAGTTGGCGAAGATGCGCTTGTCGCCCAGGTAGTCGGAGAAGGTCAGGAGCACGCGGCCCAACACCGTCTGGTCGCTCTGCACCCCGACGAAGGTCTCGGCGTCCTCCAAGAAGAACTTGAAGCCGCTGTACTTCTCCTTGTTGCTGTTGTCGACCGAGACCTGGATGTCGGGCTCGTACTTCGGCAGCGCCTCGGTCGGGGTGGGCGCCGTCGCCGGCTTCTCGGCCGCGGCGACCTCCTTGACCGGCTGGTCGATGTCGGTCTCGTAGATGTCGAAGGCGCCCTTCCAGTAGCCGGTGAAGACCAGGCGCTCCTTGTTGCCCTCCGGCTGCCGCAGCACGGTCGGCATCGCGGCGCCGGTCACCACGTTGGTGAACTGGCGGACGTTGCCGGTGGCGACGTCGAGGCTGAAGATGTTCTCGGGGCCTTCGCGGTCGGAGGTGAAGTAGAGACGCTTGCCGTCCGGCGAGAAGATGGGGTCGTTCTCGTTCGACTCGCCGGCGGTGAGCTGGAAGCGCTGCCCCGGGTTGTCGAGGTCGATGCGGAAGAGCTTGTTGAAGCCCTTGCCCACCGAGGAGACGAAGACCACCGAGCGGCCGTCGGGGGAGAAGACGGGGGCGCCGTCGAAGATCTCGTCGTTGGTCAGGTTGGTGATCGCCAGGTTGTCCAGGTCGAGCGAGAAGATGTCGAACTGGCCCTTGCGCCAGCCGGCGAAGACGATCTTCTTGCCGTCCGGGCTCCAGGCGGGGGCGAGCTGCTGCTCGATGTCGTCCATGTCGACGATGCGCTGGATGCCGCCGTTGAGGACGTCGAGCAGCATCAGGCTGCGGCCGCGCTCGCGCTTGACGAAGACCGCCAGGCTGTTGCCGTTGGGCGAGAAGGCGAGGTCGCGTCCGAGGTCGCGGCCGAGCTGCTGCTCCTGCGCCACCAGGTACTGGTACCGATCGGAGAAGCCCTTGGTCAGGTTGCGCACGAACTGCCGCTTCTTGGCGTCGAAGAGCACGACGTCGGACTTGCCGCGGTAGTTGGCGATGCCGGCCACCAGCTCGCCCGAGGAGCTGGCGGTGGGCGAGGTGACCCAGAACTCCTGCTGGTCCTTGATGCGGAACAGGCGGCCGAAGTCTCCCGGCTCGCCCGTCTTGACCAGCTCCGGCAGGTACTTCTTGCGCAGCCAGCGCCGGAACTCGAGGTCGAAATCCTCGGCGTCCATCTTGAACGTCCGCTTGATGGCGCGGTCCACCCGCGAGCCGAAGGTGTTGCGGACCTCCTCGACGAAGTCGAGGAAGCCCTCCTTGCCGAAGCGCTCCTCGACGAAGTCGAAGACGGCGTGGCCGAAGCGGTAGGCGAAGAACCCCTCGATGCCGCGGGAGACCGAGGGGATCTCGTCGTTGACGACGGCGTCGCGCAGGTACATCTTGTCGCGCGTGCTCTCGTCCTGCGCCATGTAGCTCGCCATGCCCTCCATGAACCAGGTGGGCGGGCCGGCGGTGACGCGCTCGGAGATCTTGCCCTGGAAGAGGATGTGGTACTGGAAGATGTGGGTGAGCTCGTGGAGGATGAGCCGCATCAAGCGGCTGTCCGGCTCGTCCACCGGCAGCACCATGCGGAAGCGCGCCGGGCTGGCGAACGCTCCCACGCCCTCGGGGATGAAGTTGAGGATGACGTTGTTCTGCTCGAAGGCCGAGTGCGTGGCGTAGAAGATGAGCGGCACCGGCTCCTTGATCTGGTAGTTGAAGCCCCGCGAGAGCTGGTCGTAGGCGCTCTCGGCGAAGGAGACCACCTTCTGCAGGAGGATCTCCTCGGCGCTGTAGTAGTAGACGTTGAAATGGGGGGAGTGGTAGATGTGCCAGTCGAAGTTGCGGTACTGGACCTTGTTCTTGCCGAACCCTTCGCCGTAGACCGAAGGCCCTTGGCCCAGGCCCGCCTGCGCGGCTAAGGGACGGACCGCCAGCGAGCCGAGCGCGACGGCCAGGAGGAGTACGACCAGGCGATGCGATGAGCGGGTCAACGAGACCTCCTTATTGGGTGAACAGCGTTCGAGTGGCCTCTACCTCTTTCTGCGTGAAGACGCCGAGGATACGGTCCTCCAGCGAGAGCAGGTTCTCGAACATCCCCTTCAGGGGATCGACGTTCTGCCCTTCCGTGCTCTGGAAATCCTTGAAGTTGTCGGTGTAGATGAGATCGCCGGTCTTGCCGTCGTAGACCTGCATCAGGATGTCGTACTGGAAGCCGGTCTGCTCGACCAGCACCTGGCGGTAGTAGGGCCGGCCGTTGAAGGGCGAGGTGTACTCCTCGGTGCGGTAGCCGGTGCGGTCCTGGACGTCGAAGTCGAGGCCGCCGGAGAGGATGAGATCGGCCTGCGTGCGCTCGCCCAGGGCGCGCCAGAAGTCCTTCTGCTTGGTGAGCTGGTCGAGGTCGTAGATGGGGAAGTCGACGGGGCCGGGGTTGATCACCTTGAGCTCGGTGTCGCGCTTCAAGATCTTGCTCAGGTAGCGGTCGAACTCCTTCTGCACGTCGACGTCCTTGCCCAGGCTCTTGCCCTTCTCCTGACCCTCCTGGGTCACCACGATGAAGGGGGCCAGCGCGATCGACTTCCTGCCTTTGAGGTCCAGCCGCGCGCGCTGCGGCAGCTTCAGCTTGACGTCGACGGCGGCGAAGAGGGGAAGGGCGGCCAGGGAGGCCAGGAGGGCGATCGTCCAGAGGTGCTTGCGGCGCATGGGGTACTCCTTTCGAACGTGGCTCGACCGGCTCCTAAGCGCGCCGTTCGACCTCAGCGCGAGACGCCGGGAGGCGGCGGCGCGGTGTTGGGCTCGGGGGTGAGCGGCCCAGGGTTGGGAATCGGCTGGGGCGGCGGCTGGCCAACGCCGACGGGCTGGTCGGGTTCCTTCGGCGAGCTGGGCTTCCCCCGGGCGCCCTTGGCGGCGGGCTTGGCGGTCTGGGCGCCCTTGCCGTCCTTCGACTTGTAGCCCTGGTAGAACTCGACGAAGCGCGCGTAGTTGGCCTTCACCTCGCGGCTGTTGGGGGCGAGCTGGAGCGCCCGGCGGTAGTGGTCGAGCGCCTTGTCGAAGTCGCCGGCCGCCTCGTAGGCCACCCCCAGGTTGTTGTGGACGTGGGGGTTCTGGGGGTCGATGCGCTCCGCCTCGTTGAAGCGGAAGAGAGCCTCCTGCCAGAGGCCGCGCTGCGCCATGCTGACGCCGAAGGCAAGCTGGCTGGACGCCTGGTTGGGGCGGCCGTAGCCGCCGCAGGCGCCGATGGCGAGGGCGGCGAAAGCGGCGAGCAAGGCGGCGAGGCAAGGAGTGAGGAGGAGGGAAGGGCGTCTCATGGATGCATCTCCGCGTCGAGACCCCTGAAGGCCTCGCATCTGTCGAGCCTGCAGGGCGACCTAGTATATACGAGGCCGGTCAAGCTCCCGGTGCACCGCCCATCCCCCGTGAGGGGTCTCCTTTGGGCCTCGCGCAGCGACTGGCAGCGCCCTCCTCCCACTTCGGGAGGCAGAGGGAGATCCCGGCGCGCCCCCGAAGGAGCGGAGCGAGGAGGCCCAAATGGAGACCCTCCGCGGCCGCCAGCTCGCCCGTTCGACCCGTTTTCCGTCCTCCTCCTTGGGGAACGCTCCCCGCCCTTGCCCCGAGGAGGCCCGTCCGCATGAAAGACCCCGCCCGCTCGCGCGATCTCCTGATCGCCGTCAACGCCACCCCCAGCCTGTCGCGCGCCGCCGTCTGCCGGCTGGGACAGGAGCTCGACCGCTGGACCGGCCGCGCTGCGCGGCCCGACGCCGAACGCCTGGCCGCCGAGCTCTCGATCCCCCGGCGCCAGATGGAGAAGGCCCTGGACGCCGCCGCCCAGCCCGGCGACCTCGCCCGCCGGGAGGCCGCGCGGGCGGAGCGCCACGGGGCGCGGCTCCTGACCGCGCTCGACGCCGGGTATCCGGACGCGCTCCGCCACCTGGCGCTCCCCCCGCCCGTCCTCTACCTGCGCGGCGAGCTCCCCGCCGGCCCGGCGGTCGCCATCGTCGGTTCGCGGCGCGCCGATCCCTACGGCCGCGAGGTGGCGGAGCTCTTCGCCCGCTCGCTCGCCGCCTCCGGCCTCGCGGTCGTCTCCGGCTTCGCCCGCGGGGTCGACGCCGCCGCCCACCGCGGAGCGCTGTCGGCGGCCGGCGGGCGCACCGTCGCCGTCCTCGGCTGCGGCCTGGGCGTGGACTACCCGCAGGCGCACGCCGCGCTGCGCGAGGAGATCGCGGCGGCGGGCGCCGTGTTGACCGAGTTCCCCTGCGGCCTGGCGCCCCGCTCCTGGCACTTCCCGGTGCGCAACCGCATCATCGCCGCCCTGGCGGGCGGCACGTTGGTGGTGCAGGCGGCGCCGCGGTCGGGCTCGCTGATCACCGCCCGCCATGCCCTTGATCTCGGCCGCGAGGTCTACGCGGTGCCGGGCAGGATCTTCGACGAGCGCTCGCTGGGTCCCAACGCGCTCATCCGCGACGGCGCCCTCCTCGTGCAGCATCCGCGGGACATCCTGGAGAGCCTGCTGCCGGGCTCCCGGCAGCTGCCGCCGCCGGCCGGCCCCGCCGAACGGTTGGTGGCGGTCGACGAGCGCGAGCTGCCGCCCGGCCTCGGCGGCGCGGTCGTCGCGGCGCTCCCGGCCGGCGCCCTCCGCACGCCGGAGTCGCTCGCGCTCGCCACCGGCGCTTCCGTCGATCTCGTGCTGGGCACCCTCCTCGAGCTCGAGCTCAACCGCTGGGTCAAGCGCCATCCCGGCCCCGTCTACAGCCGGATTTCCGCATGAGCCGGGCGGGCCGAAATCGCCTTGCGGCACGCGGCGGCGGGATGGTAGTGTCCCCGACCTGCCGCCGGCATCCGGTTCGCCCCGTTGAAATTTCGCCGCCTGTTCCGGCGTTGAGAGGGACCGTGGCAAAGAATCTGCTCATCGTCGAAAGCCCCGCCAAGACCCGGACCCTCAAGAAGTTCCTCGGCAAGCAGTACGCCGTCGAGGCGTCGCTGGGGCACATCCGCGACCTGGTCAAGAAGGACATGGGGGTGGGGCCGAACTACGAGCCGCACTACGCCGTGCTGGCGGCCAAGAAGGACGTCGTCCAGAAGCTCAAGAAAGCCGCCAAGCTCGCCGACACCGTCTACCTGGCGCCCGATCCCGACCGCGAAGGGGAGGCGATCGCCTGGCACATCGCCGAGGTCCTCGACAAGGACCCCGCGGCGGTGCGCCGGGTCACCTTCAACGAGATCACCCGCCGCGCGGTGCTCGCGGCGCTCGAGCATCCCACGGAGATCGACCTCAAGAAGGTCGACGCCCAGCAGGCGCGGCGCGTCCTCGACCGCCTGATGGGCTTCCGCCTCTCGCCTCTCCTCTGGGAGAAGGTCAAGCAAGGGCTCTCCGCCGGCCGCGTGCAGTCGGTTGCCCTGAAGATGGTCTGCGACCGCCAGGCGCAGATCGACGCCTTCGATCCCGTCGAGTACTGGATCGTCGGCGCCGATTTGAAAGCCGCCCAGCCGCCGCCGTTCACCGCCCGCCTGACCAAGATCGACGGCAAGAAGGCCGAGGTCGGCGGCGGCGAGCAGTCGGCGAAGATCGTGCGCGATCTGGAGGGCGGCCGCTTCCGGGTCGCCGCCGTCGAGCGCAAGCAGTCGCAGCAGCGTCCCGGCCCGCCGTTCATCACCAGCCGTCTGCAGCAGGAGGCGGCGCGGCGCTTCGGCTTCGCGGTCAAGCGGACCATGGCCTTGGCCCAAGGTCTCTACGAAGGGCGCGAGGTCGGCGACCGCGGCGCGGTCGGCCTCATCACCTACATGCGGACGGACTCGACGCGGGTGGCCGACGAGGCCCTGGACGCCGTCCGCGCCTACATCCTCGCCGTCTACGGCCAAGGCGCGCTCCCCGAGAAGCCCAACCAGTACAAGACCAAGGAGGGCGCGCAGGACGCCCACGAGGCCATCCGCCCCACCAGCTTCGACCTGCCGCCGGACGCGGTCAGGGATTTCCTCAAGCCCGACGAGTGGAAGCTCTACAAGCTGATCTGGGACCGCTTCGTGGCCTCGCAGATGCCGCCCGCGGTCTTCGACGTCACCCAGGTCGACGTCGAGAACGGCCCCTACACGCTGCGCGCCTCCGGACGCATCTTGAAGGACCCCGGGTTCCTCGCCGTCTACCGCGAGGCGCCGGAGGAGGGGAGCGCCGAGGAGCCGGCGGAGGCGACCCTGCCGCCGGTCAAGGAAGGCGAGGCGCTCGAGCTCCTCAAGATCTCCGCCGAGCAGAAGTTCACCCAGCCGCCGGCGGCCTACAGCGAGGCCACGCTGGTCAAGGCGCTCGAGGAGAACGGCATCGGCAGGCCGTCGACCTACGCCACCATCCTCTCGACGTTGACCGACCGCGACTACGTCGACAAGGTGGAGGCGCGCTTCCGTCCCTCGGCCCTGGGCAAGCTCGTCAACGGCATGCTCCAGAAGGGTTTCCACGACATCATCAACGAGGGCTACACGGCCGAGCTCGAAGGGCAGCTCGACCGTATCGAAGAGGGCGAGATCCACTGGAAGGACGCCATCGCCGACTTCGACAAGAAGTTCCTCCGCGACCTGGAGACCGCCGGCGAGCAGATGCCGAACGTCAAACGCGACGGGGTGCCGATCGACGAGCTCTGCCCCGAGGACGGCGGGCAGCTCCTCATGCGCTTCGGCCGCTTCGGCACCTTCATCGGCTGCAGCAACTACCCGGAGTGCAAGTACACGCGGAACCTCGACGAGGCGGCGCCGGCCGCCGCCGCCGCGAACGGCGAGGATGCCGCCGCGGCGCCGGCCGAGGAGATCCCGCCCTGCGAGGAGTGCGGGCGGCCCATGCAGCTCCGCCGGAGCCGCTTCGGCACCTTCTACGGCTGCACCGGCTATCCCGAGTGCAAGGGCATCCGCAAGATCGGCCCCAAGACCGAGCTGCCGAAGCCCACCGGCGTCGCCTGCCCCGAGTGCGGCAAGGGCGAGATCGAGGAGAAGCGCTCCCGCCGCGGCAAGATCTTCTACTCCTGCAACCGCTACCCCGACTGCAAGTTCGCGCTGTGGAACCGGCCGGTGCAGAAGGAGTGCCCGGCCTGCGGCGCCCCCTTCCTGGTCGAGAAGACCACCAAGAAGGCCGGCACGCGGCTGGTCTGCAACGTCGAGGGGTGCGGCTACGAAGAGGCGGTTGCGGAGCCGGTCGAGGTGCCCGAGCCAGTGGCGACGACGTAGCAGATAAGGCTATGAGAGCCCCCACGGCGTCCCTCTTCGCACTCCTGCTCCTCGCCGTCGCACTCGCCCCGGCCGCCGCTCTGTCCCCCGGCAGCGAGCCCGACTACTCAGCCTGGCAGGTCCTCCTCACCAAGTACTACGACCCCGCGAAGGGCATGAGCTACCGCGCCCTGAAGGCGCAGGACGCGGGAGCCCTGAACAGCCTCCGCCAGCGGCTGGGCGAAGTCGATCCCAAGCTGCTCTCGCGGCCGGAGCAGCTCGCCTACTGGATCAACCTGTACAACGTCAACGTCGTCTCGATCGTCGTCGAGCACTACCCCGTCGAGTCGATCCGCGACATCTCGACCGATCCGATCATCCGCCTGAACGTCTTCAAGAAGGACAGTCTCAAAGTGAAGGGCGGCGCCCTCTCGCTCGACGCCGTCGAAAACGAGAAGATCCGCGGCTTCAAGGACCCGCGCATCCACTTCGCCATCAACTGCGCTGCCGAGAGCTGTCCGTCCATCCGCACCGAGCCCTATGTCGGCGCCAGGATCGGGGAGCAGCTCGACGACCAGGCGCGGAAGTTCTTGAACGGTCCCCACGGCGTCAAACTGATCCGCGACGGCGGCGACCTCGTCGTGCACACGACCAAGATCATGGACTGGTTCGGTGACGACTTCGACCAGTGGGGCGGCGGCCGCCTGGCCTTCCTCCGCAAGTACGTGTCGCCCGACAAGGCGAAGCAGATCGAGGCGGCCGGCAAGAACGTGAAGCTGGTCTACGACCCCTACTCCTGGAAGCTCAACGACGCGTCGAGGTGAGCGGCTCCCTCTCCCTCTTCCTCGATCCGGTCACCGCCGAGAAGCGCCGCATTCTCGCCGAGCGCTGGGCGGAGCTCGATCCCGGCCTGCGCTTTCCCGGCCAGGGCCTGGGCCGGCAGGCGACCGGCTGCGGCGCGACCGCCGGCGTCGAACCCCGCTGCGACTTCGCCTGCACCGGCTGTTACTTGGGGAGCGAGGCGAATCGGACGCCTTCCCTTCCCACCGCCGCCATCCTGGCGCAGCTGGACCTTCTGCGCCGCCACCTGGGCCCCAAGAGCAACGTCCAGATCACCGACGGCGAGGTGACGCTGCGCCCCGTCGAGGAGCTGGTCGCCATCCTGCGCCACGCCCGCGCCATCGGCGTCATCCCCATGCTGATGACCCACGGCGACAGCTTCCGCCGCCGTCCCGGCCTCCTCGAGCGGCTCATGCAGGAGGGCGGGCTCACCGAGGTCTCGATCCACGTCGACATCACGCAGCGCGGCAGGGTCGGCTATCGCGCGCCGAGGTCCGAGCTCGAGCTTCAGCCGCTGCGCGAGGAATTCGCGTCCATGATCCGCGCCGCGCGGAAGACGACGGAGCTGCCGCTGCGCGCCGCCCAGAGCCTGACGGTCACCGGCGACAACCTGCCGCAGATCGCCGACGTCGTGCGCTGGAGCGTGCGCAACCGCGACGCCTTCCGGCTGATCAGCTTCCAGCCGCTTGCCCAGGTGGGGCGGACGCGCAAGGGGATGGCCGGGGTGAGCGCGGACGAGCTCTGGCAAGAGATCGGCCGCGCCACCGCCGATTTCGGGCTCGAGCTCCGCGGGGCGGCGCCCCTGCATGCCGGCCACCCCGACTGCTCGCGCCTGGTGCCGCTCGTCGCGATCGAGCGGAGGGGGCGGAGGTGCCAGCCGATTCGACTCCTCCAACTCATCCGCGACCGCCCCGAGGACCTGGCGATCGTGCAGGGCTTCTTCGGCCACGGCCTGGGCGGCGCGGCCTTCCGCGACGACCGCCCGCTGGAAAGATTCGGCCGCGCCGCCGGCCTCCTCCGCAGGGCACCCCGCTGGCTCCTCGGACCGGCGCGCCGCTGGGCAGACGGCAGGCTGCGAGCCGAGGCCGGCCTCGGCCTTTTGGAGCTTTTGGCAGAGGCTGTTCGCGGCCGCGCGCGCGTCGACGGCTTCACTCTCACCAGCCATCACTTCATGAGCCCTGCGGAGCTGACGACAGAGGTCGGACGGCAACGGCTCGCGGCCTGCGTCTTCCGCGTCCCCTACCAGGGCGAAATGGTGCCGATGTGCCGCCTGAACGCCGGTGGGCTCCGCGCGGAGCTCTACGCCGGGATCGGCGAAGGGTGACGCCCGGCGGAAAGGGTGACGCCCGATAGAAAAGCGTGACGCCGGACGAAAAAGGGCGACGCCGGGCGTTTCGGCGTGACGCCTATCCTCGCACCTCGTAACGCAGCTCCACCATACCGCTCTCGTAGGCTTTGACCTCCGCCAGATGGAGGGCGATGTCTCTGTCGAGCTTCTCGAAGAATGGGATCCCATCACCGATCAAGATCGGCAGGATCGAATAACGAACTTCGTCGGCTAGCCCGAGACGAAGGCATTCGCCGGAGACGACACCGCCTCCAACAAACCAGATGGTACGGAACGTGGGTCGCAGGCGCCCATTCACGAAGCGCGCGAGATCGCCTGAGTAGAACTCGACGGTATCCCGGGTCCGCGGCAGCTCGCGACGAGTGAGGACGAATGTGGGCTTGTCGCCGTACGACCACCCCAACCCCTTGGCCTCAAAACTCAACGCGGTCTCATAGGTTCGCGATCCCATGACGTAGCAGTCGATCGTCTTGAGGAACGCCTCGACGAATTCTGGGTCCATGGTGTCCCCGCCTACGAATTCGTCTGAGGTCTCGAGCCAATCGACGCTCCCGTCCCTTCGAGCGATGAAGCCGTCGAGGCTCGCCGCCATGTGGATCGTTACGCGAGAATCAGTGTTTGCCATCGTTCAGCCCTGACGTCGAGTGCGACGGCTCGCAGCACTGCTCTGAGCTGTCTCCGGCCGGAGTCCACCTACGCTCTGAGGTGAGCGGCGGGAATCGGTCCACTCGAAAGCGAGTCCGTCGCGGTCGATTGGAGTCACTCCACTGCGATTGGACCGACTCCATTTCGAATGGAGCCGCTCCACTGCCGCTGGACCGAGTCCGCTTCGAAGGGACTGACTTCCCGTCGATTGGACTGACTCCGCGCCAAGTGGATTGAGTCCCGTCCGCTTGGACTGAATCCACGTCGCTGGGAGTCAATCCAAGTCAATCGGAGTCAGTCCATTTCAATTGGACTGGATCCACGTCGTTGGGCGGCCGCCTTTTGTCCTCGTTAGGGGACGATTCTCTTCGGTCGCCGGCCATTCTGGCACGGCGCGGTTCGCTAGCCACCCCGGGCTTTTCCGGCATCTTCGTCCTCCGACCGAGCGGCGATGGTCACTCGACCCAGGAGCGCTGCTTGAGGTACTCCTTACCCCGCAAGGTGATCTTCCAGAATCTGCCGTTGGGCCGGTCCCTTTCCCGCGCCAGCCTCTTGGCTTCCAACTGTCCCAGCGAGGCGAGCACGACCGCCTCGTCCAGCCCCAGCTCGGCGGCGATCTGAGCGCTGCGCCGCAACAGTTTCTCATCCCAGAGGGCCTCCAGGACCTGTCGAGACTCCTTGGTCAAGCCATACTTCCGGAGCAACCGCCACCGCCAGATCGCTGCCGCTGCCGTCACGACCGCCGTGGCCAGCACGCCGCTCGCAACGCCGGAGACGACTTCGCCCACCAGGTCCATGGATCCCCCTGCAAAGACTGGGATGAATCTTACCCTAGGAGTCGCCCTGGGCTGGGCACAAAGTTGAGCCGGCTCCTCAAGGATGTCCAGGATGGCCTGCCTCTCGAATCGGGTGGCACCTATCGGCACCTATCGGCACCTAGCGGCTCGCTCAGCGACAGCCTTTCGTGCATCGCCCGTGTAGTAGAATGGCGGCTACGAAAGAGCTGGCGAGGCCAAGGCCACGTCTCGAAACTGGCAGGAGGGCTTGATCATGCTGGTCAACAGTTGGATCACCAGGCTTGTCGCAGTTGGAGTCGCCTTCGCGTTCGGGTCGCCTCTGGCTTCTGCCATGAAGGGCTCAGTGATTCACGTCGGCGACCGCCCTTCCTTGAAGGAGGGCTCGCCCAAGATCGTCCTCGTGGAAGTTGCGGACTTCCAGTGACCCTACTGCGGTACCGGCGCCCGTGAGGTGCTACCGCTGGTCAATGAGGAATTCGTTCACACCGGAAAAGTCGAGCTCATCTATCTCGACCTACCTCTTCAGATGCACCCGCACGCTTTCAGGGCCGCGGAGGCCGCTGCGTGTGCTGGGGATCAGGGGAAGTTCTGGGCCATGCATGCCATCCTGTTCGCAAACCAACAAGATCTGGCCCCAGATCAGCTTCCAGGTTATGGCGAGCAAGCAGGCCTCGACGAAGCCGCCTTCCAGAAGTGCCTTGCCAGCGAGCGGCACGCTCCAGGGATTCGCGACGAGATTCGAATGGCCCACAACCTCCTTGGCCTCACGGGCACGCCGGCCTTCCTTCTGGGGCGCCGGATTCCAGGCGGCGACAAGGTCGAGATCCTGGAGATCGTCAAGGGTTTGCCACCGTTCGAGGAACTCGAGAAAAAGCTCAATGCACTTCTGGTCTCGAAGTAGCAGTGTACCGAAGGCTCTTGCGCTACGATAAGAGTCTCCGAGGTGAAAACAGATGACGACATCGCGACCGCGATCCTCGCCAGACTCCAAAGGCTCCTCGCCCGTCTACGTGACGGGGCACTCGCCCCTTCAGGTGCCAGCCACTTCGAGAGCCTGGGGCTTTCCTCGGGCGCCTTGCCCGACCAAAATGGGGCGATGCCCGGCGAAAAGGGGTGGCGCCCAGCGAAAAAGGGTGACGCCCGACCAAAAAGGGTGACGCCCGACGAAAAAAGGGTCACGCCGATCGGTCCGGCGTGACGCCGGACGAGAAGGGGGGCCGAGCCGAGCCGGTGCAGCCTTGGAGAAGGGGGTACGGAGTTGCTCTACCTACCTGCCGACCCAGGGTAAGGCGGTAGGAAAGCTCCCCGCCGGGAAGTCGGCTTGGCGGTCTCCGGTCCGAAGCTTCTCGGCGGCGTCACGGAAATCTGCTACGAACCTTCGATAGGCATCGTACAGCTCGCGCCGGACCCTCCGGCTCGCGGCGTGGAACAAGGGGGCCGGGGAGCGCTTCAGCTTCCCGGGCCGGTCGTGGGGAATCTGGGCTCGGATCGCTTCGGGTCCTTTCGCCGGAAGGCCGCTCAGCTCGCGTTGGGTGGCGGCCTGAGCTTCAATGCCAGCGACCATCTCCGCGATGAGCTCACGGTACCGCTCCGCCGAACGGTGCTTCCAGCAGGGGAGCGGCTCGAGCTTCAGGGCATAAGGGGTGGCGTAGCGCAGGCGATCAAACGCCTCGCCCCGGCGGCGGGCGGCGTACTCCTGAGTGCGGTCGAACCAGATGCCCTCCAGTGGCCGCTCGTCCAGCAGGGCCGGCAGTGCGCTGACCCCTGGCCACTCCCGCAGGCGCTCGACCAGCCCTTCCTTGCAGCCGTGGGCGAGGACATAGCGTAGCCTCTCGATCTGGGCCGGCTCTTCTTCGCTGATGGGAATGGCCTGGAAGCGCCGGCCCCAGAACTTCTCGCGCCAGTCGAGGAGCCGCCCCGCCTCGCGAGCGAGGTTGGAGTTGAAGTGACCCATGAAGAGGGACAGCTGCAGCGTATCCTCGACCAGGAGAAGCAGGTGGTAGTGGTTGGAACTGAAGGCGAAGGCGCAGATCCCGACGGGATAGAGCTCTTGGGCCCGGCCTAGGGCTCCAAGCAGGAGCTCGTTGAGCTCCTTGCCGGGCCGCAAGAGAAAGCGTCCCTGAAGGGTCCGGCAGGTGACCTCGACGAGCCCACTCCCGGGCGGCAGATAGCGCAGACGGCGCCCCATACAGGAGGAGGACGGAAAAAGTCCCCAGATCTGCCGACGGAGCCCCAACTTTCTCGGGAGACCCCTTCTCCGTCTGCGGGAGAACCAGGCGAAAGGCGGGCGCTCTTGAGAGGCGATCTCGGTCTGGCAGGCGAAACGGGTGGCACCTGTTGGCACCCGAACGCCCTGTTGAAGCGGGTTGAGGCCGGGCAACACATCGTGGTCGTCCGTAGCCGCCGCCCGGTCGCCGAGCTACGGCCCGTGCTCGCCCCCGGGCCGACGGCTCGCAGCACTGCTCTGAGCTGTCTCCGGCCGGAGTCACCGAATTCTCCGGCGCCGTAGACGCGCCGCACCGTGCTTGAAAAGCGCGGTTGGCGACCGGAGCAGAGTAGGGTTCTGCGCGAACATCACGAACTCAGCTTCTGCCTAAGTTGAGCCATAGCCTTCGTGAACTCATCAAGGCCCGGAAGCTCAAGGTTGAGGATTACAGAGCCCGTCCCAACGAGCTCTCCCCGCCTGCTGGCTTCCACGAGAGAGTCGATCTCCTGAAGCACAAGAGGCCCGAAGGCCTCAAGTTTCTCCAGGATATCATCGGCGAATCCTTCCATCGTGCGGACTACACAGTTAACGTCTTCCTTAGGAACGACGCGCCGGATGCGAAGCCCCCACTCGATAGCCTCCTGGTACAAATCAGCTATAGAACGCGCGGTAAACACCAAATGCTCAATGTCACCTGATTCGCCCATAGGCCCTAGGGCGCGTTTCAACTCCTTGTTTCCAAGAGTCTTGAGTGCCTCAAGTATGCGAACCAGCTCTTCCACCCTCACTTTTCCCCAGGAGTGGAAGTCCTCCATAGCGAGGCCCTCAAAAGGCCCGTGGGTTATCCCAAGTCTTAGTTGCTCTCTTAGGTTCCGGCGGGCTCCAACCTCTTGGATCAGAACTTCTGCGAATAATTTGTATTCCCAGCCAGGAGGTTGCTCAAGAGCTACTCGGAGTGGTGCTCCACTGAGCCCGCGTATGGTCGAGTACTCGCGACCATCTCGGGCCCGTTGAGTTAGCAGAGCACCCTGCAATGTCAAGTAGGCAAATTGCGCCCTCAGAGCTTCCACTATCTCGTTCGCTAGATCGAACTCTCGCATCCAGACCTTGTGCAGATCCCGAACCTCCTCGACAAAGTCAAAGACTCGGTGATCGTCAACAACGCTTGAGAAGTCACCGGTCTTGTTTGCCCTCCAAACAGAAAGAACCGACATAACCTTGCGCTCGACGAACACGTAAACGGGTATTCCTTTGGCTCGGGCCGTCAAGTACTCAATGTTGGTCACTGATCTAGAGGAAGTGGAGTCCACGGAGCCATAGCGACCGCCTATTATCAGGATCAGCACATCGGCCTCATGCTCGACGCGCCTACGGCAGTTCTCGATGGTGTTTACGTCTGGATCAATCGGAAATGATGGCCATTCCGAGACGAGCGGTATGCACCCGAGTTGCTCCCCAAGAAAACGCGCGAGATCCGACCGGACCTGCTTGAGATCAAAGAAGGTCGAGCTAATCATCACGTGAGGTGCGGTAGTCATACGCTAAACACCCTTGCCAGGAATAGGTGCCACCCGAATTTCGGTGAACTGCCGGAACTGCAGAGCTTAGTCCTGCCGGAGCTGCCACCGTGCAACCTAGAACACCCACCGAGCCCGACGGCAATCTTACCGCAGATGCAGAGTGGCTGTGCAAGTTGCCGAGCGCACCGGTTCCATCGCGCGCAGGAGTCGTGTGCCCGCAAGCGGGGCGGGGAGACAGCGCCTCGCCAGCCCATCGGCTTGGTCACTGCTGTCGCAAGACTGTTTTCATGGCTTCTAGCGATTCACGCTCACCAGCCTGGACCCTCAGCAGTTCTGACTTCACATCGGCAATGCGCCTCGGTTCAGGTCGCGGTGCTATGCAGAATGCATGGAGAGTCCAAGCGAGTTCGACCTCTTTTTTAAGATTTTCTATGTAGGCAGCGGCAGCGTTCTTAAGCTTTTCCAGCGCTGGATTTCCGAGTAGTCGATGGGTGCGAGCTTCTTCTACGATGTACCAAGGCCACTGCCAAGCCGTGCCCTGAAGTTGGAAATGAAGCTCCTTAAACTTTTGGCTGACGGAGGCGACCTCGCTCTGCGAACTACCGCTAGCCCGCCCCTGCAGAGCAAAATCAGCGGTAACGATCATCTTGCCGAGGACTACGGCAGTCTCGGCCGACCTCTCCTCAATACGAAGTATTATCTCACTTCGTATACGTTCGAGATCTTCGGCGGTCTTCCTTCTTTCGGTCAACAACGCGCCGATTAACCCAAAAAGCGCACCAAGCGTGGCGGCAAGGACGGCGACAACGATTTGGTTGCGAAGCTCCCTACTGGGTGCAGCCTTTCTCGAGGGCATGGTACTCCCGCTGGATTCGAAGTATCTATGATCGACTTCTCTCAATATGAGTCGCAGAGGACTTTACCGCAGCCCGCGAGAGGACTGTGAAGGCTCAAGACGCCCACCACGAGCTCTCTTGGGCGCCGTCGAGTGCTCGTCTCCGAGGTTTAACGTTCTCATGATACCTCATCGGCGCGCAAGGCCATCGGGTCCACGTCCACGACGAAGACGAAGGCGACGAGTTGGACATGGGGCAAGCCACTTCCCTACACAGAAAGACTATCCGCGCCACCTACGCCAGCCCCCTACCCCGGCCAAGCCCCCAACAGCCGCCTCACCAGCACAATCTGTCCCAGGTGGTAGGAGTTGTGGTCGGCGAGGAGGAGGGCTTCGCGGAGGAGGGTCTGGCCCTTGCCGTGGGGGAAGGGCTCGAAGAGATCGTTCTGGGGATCGGCGAGGAGGTCCTCGAAGGCCTTGAGGTCGCGGCGGAAGGCCTCGACGCTCTGGTCCCACGCCTTGTCGTCCGGCGGCGACTGGGTCGCCGGCCAGTAGCCCTCGGGCCACTTGGGGGAGACGTGCTTGGGGTCGCGGCTGAACTCCAGGATGTCCCACTGGCCGAGCCGCAGGTGCTCCAAGAGCTGCCAGGGGGAGTACGGTGCGCCGTCCGGCTTGGCGCCTTGCAGCTTGGGCGCCAGGCCGGCCACCGTGTCGTCGAAGCTGGCGTGGGCGTGGCCGGCGTGCAGGAGCTGGGTCAGTTGCTCGCGGAGGCTTTGCTCGTTTTCCATGGTGCGATTCTATCCGCTGTGCGAGTCCCGCCGCGCGCTCCCCCTATAATCAGGACGTCATGACCGCTCCCGTCCACGTCGTGGGCGCCGGCCTCGCCGGCTCCGAGTGCGCCTGGCAGCTCGCCCGGCGCGGCATCCCCGTCGTCCTCCACGAAATGCGGCCCGGCAAGCCGACGCCGGCGCACAAGGGCGGCGACTTCGCGGAGCTGGTGTGCAGCAACTCGTTGCGCAGCGACGATCCCCATCACGCGGCGGGGCTCCTGAAGCGCGAGATGGAGGAGCTGGGGTCGCTGGTGATCGGCGCTGCGCGGCGCTCGGCGGTGCCGGCCGGCAGCGCCCTCGCTCTCGACCGCGACCTTTTCGCCCGCATCGTCACCGACGAGCTGGCCGCCCATCCCGCCGTCCTTGTGCGGCGCGAGGAGGTGACGGCGATCCC
>DATNKQ010000504.1:0-5099 GCA_035603315.1 Thermoanaerobaculia bacterium | reverse complement strand
ACGACGCGCCAGCCACCATCCGCTCGCGCGCTGCCCGCGCGCTCCTGCCCCCAAAACCAAGCTTCATCGCCAGATCAGGATAACCTAAACCGCGCCCGAAGGCACCATCGCGGCCGCGAAGAAGCTCTCGACGTGCTGCTGCACCTCGCCGGCGGTGCTGTAGCCCATGCAGCGGTCCGCCAGCTCGGCCAGCTCGGCCGCGGACATGCGCCGCAGCCAGGTCTTGATCTCCGGGATGCGCCGCGGGCTCATCGACAGCCTCCGCAACCCCATGCCGATCAGCAGCAGGGCATGGCGGGTGTCGCCGCCCATCTCGCCGCACAGGCCGACGTCGATGCCGGCGACGCGGGCGCTGTCGATGACGTGGCGCAGCATGCGCAACATCGCCGGATGCAGCGGCTGGTAGAGACTCGCCACGTGCTCGTTGTTGCGATCGACCGCCAGCGAGTACTGGATGAGGTCGTTGGTGCCGATCGAGAAGAAATCGACCTCGCGGGCGAGGAGGTCGGCGATGACGGCCGCGGCCGGCACCTCGATCATGACGCCGATGCGCAGGTCGCGGCGGAACGGGACCCCTTCGCGCTCTAGCTGCGACGTCACCTCGGCGGCGAAGGCGCGGAAGCGATGCAGCTCGTCGAGGGTGGAGACCAGCGGCAGCATGACCCAGAGGTCGCCGTAGAGGCCGGCGCGGAAGAGCCCGCGCAGCTGAGCCCGGAAGACGTCCGGACGGGCGAGCGTCAGGCGGATGCCGCGCAAGCCGAGGACCGGGTTCTCCTCGTGGGTCGCCATCACCTCGCGGGCGAGCTTGCGGCCTCCGAGGTCGTAGGTGCGGATGATCGCCGGATGGGGTGCGGCGGCCTCGACCAGCCGGCGGTAGATCTGCAGGTGATCCTCCTCAGTCGGCAACTCCGGGCTCTTCTCGATGTAGAGGAACTCGCTGCGGTAGAGACCGACGCCGGCAGCGCCGTAGCTGCGGACCTCGTCGACCTCCTCGGGCAGATCGATGTTCGCCATCAGCTCGATCCGCACCCCGTCGCGGGTCACGGCGTCGAGCTCGCGGGTCGCCAGGAGCTCGCCCTCCCGGCGGTCGAGCTCGACGCCGCGGGCGCGGTACTGCTCGACGACGTCGGGCGTGGGATGGAGGATGACCGTGCCCGCCTCGCCATCGACGATGACGGAGTCTTCGTCCGTCAGCAGGTGGGTGATCCCCTCGACGCCGGCGACGGCGGGCAGGTTCAGGGAGCGGGCGATGATGGTCGTGTGGGAGGTGCGCCCGCCGGACTCGATGGCGAAGCCCAGGATGTGCTCGCGCCCGAAGCGCACGGCATCCGAGGGGGTCAGGTCGTCGGCGACGAGGATGGTGTCGTGCGGCAGCCGCGAGAGGTCGTGGTGCGAGAGCCCCTGCAGGCTGCGCAGCAGGTAGCGGCTGACGTCGAGCAGGTCCTCGCCGCGCTCCCGCAGGTAGCCGTCCTCGATGCGGGCGAAGCGCTCGTCCAGCTCCTCGGCGGTCTTGTGCACCGCCCACTCGGCGTTCAGCCGGTGGTCGCGGATGCGCCCCTCGATCCGCCCCAGGAAGGAGCGGTCCGCGAGCAGCAGGAGGTGGGCCTCGAAGATGGCCGCCAGGTCCTCCCCCAGCTGGGCGTCGGCCCGCGCGCGGATCCGCTGCAGCTCGCCCATGGCGTGCTCGCGGGCGGCGCGGAAGCGCGCCACCTCGGCTTCGACCGCCTCCTCCGCCAGGGTGAAACGGTAGACCTCCCCCACCCGGGTGGAGATGCAGACGGCCCGCCCGATAGCGATCCCGCCTGAGACGCCCATGCCGGAAAGCACCCGCATCGCCGCTGTGGCCATCAAGACTCCTCGCCGAAGCGGCCGGCGATGAGCGCGGTGACGGCACGCATAGCGTCCTCTTCGTCCTGTCCTTCGCAGCGGATCTTCAACCGGGTCCCCTGGGCGGCCGCCAGGAGGAGGAGGCCGAGAATGCTCTTGGCGTCGATGTCCTCGCCGTCCTTCGCCAGCGCCACCCGGCTGCGGAAGCCGCCGGCGGTGTGCACCAGCTTCGCCGCCGCCCGCGCATGGAGCCCCAGGCGGTTGACGATCTCGACCTCCTCCTCGATCACTTCGGCTCCGGACATGGGACGGCTGGCGCCGCCATCTCGCTGGCCAGGCCAACGCTGCGCTGTCCCTTGGCGAGCAGCCAGCGGGCAAGGAGCGTGACGTCCGTATCTTCGATCCCGGGGCAGGTGAGGCGGAGCACCATGGGGAGATTGACGCCGGTCAGGATCTCGACCTTCCCGGGATGCTGGAAGGTGAGCGCCACGTTCGTGGGGGTGCCGCCGAACATGTCGGTGAGGACGAGGACCCCCTGGCCCTGGTCCAGGTGGTCAAGGGCCGATCGAACCTTCGATTTCGCTTCCTCGAAACCATCGCTCCAATCGAGCGAAAGAGCTTCGAATCCGGCCAGCTCGCCGGAGATGGTGCGGGCGGCCGCGAGGAGCTCGCGGGCCAATCCGCCCTGGGTGAGGATCAGCTTCCCGATCATGATCAGGCTATGAGGATACCTCAGGCTGCGGCGGCGGTCAGCGGGCGATGTCGCGGTGGATGAGCCGGGCCGGCCAGGAGAGGCCGTCGAGCCGCGCCTTCAGGCTCTCGGCGACGGCCACCGAGCGATGCCGGCCGCCGGTGCAGCCGATGGCGACCGACACGTAGCTGCGGTTCTCCTGGCGGTAGCGGGGCAGAAGGTAGGCGAGGAGATCGGCGAGGCGATCGACCAGCTCGCCATAGTCGGGCAGGCGTTCGAGATACTCCCGCACCGCCGCGTCCTGCCCCGTCAGCTCGCGCAGGCCGGGAACGAAGTGGGGGTTCGAGAGGAAGCGGACGTCGAAGAGGAGGTCCGTGCCGTGCGGGATGCCGTGCTTGAAGCCGAAGCTCACCAGCGACACCACCATGCCCGGCTCTTCGCCGGGATGGCTGGCGAACTCCCGGTAGACCTGGGTGCGGATCTCGTGGATCGACCACTCGCTGCTGTCGAAGACCATGTCGGCCCGGGTGCGCAGCTCGGCCAGGACCTCGCGCTCGCGGCGGATGCCCTCGATGACGGGCCGGTCGGGGATCAGCGGGTGCGGGCGCCGGGTCTCCGAGAAGCGGCGGACGATCACCTCGTCCGAGGCTTCGAGGAAGAGGAGCGTCACGTCGAGCCCCTTGCCGTCGATCTCTGCGATCAGGCGCGGGAACTCCTCGGCGAAGCCGGGGGCGCGGACGTCGGTGACGACGGCGATGCGGTCGTAGCCGCGCGCCAGCTCCAGCGGGTTGTCGAGGAACTGGCGCAGCAGCGGCAGCGGCAGGTTGTCGACCGTGTAGTAGTTGAGGTCCTCGAAGCACTTGGCGACGGTGCTCTTGCCGGAGCCCGACAGCCCGGTGATGAGGACGAGCTTAGCTCGGGCGGGCGAGTGCTTTGCGGTTTCGCTCAAGCTGCTCCTCGAGTTGGCGCGCGAACTCCCGTGCGGAGTGATGGCCCTGCAGCTTCAGGACGTGGTTGCGGGCCGCGATCTCCACCAGGATGCCGACGTTCCTCCCCATCGCCACCGGCATGCGGATGTAGGGACAGGGGGTGTCCAGGATGTTGAACAGCGTCTCGTCCAGGCCCAGGCGCTCGTAGGTCTGGCCGGTCTCCCAGTGCTCGAGCTCGATCACCAGGTCGATTGCCTTGCGCTCGCGGACGGAGGCGAGGCCGAAGAGGTCCTGGACGTTGATGATGCCGATGCCGCGCAGCTCCATGTGGTGCCGCAGGGGACCTTCCGAGAAGCCGATCAGCTCGCCGTTCGGGTAGCGCTTCACCGACACCCGGTCGTCGGCCACCAGGCTGTGCCCACGGGTGATGAGGTCCAGGGCCGACTCGCTCTTGCCCACCCCGCTCTCGCCGATCAGCAGCACGCCGATGCCGTATATCTCAAGCAGCACGCCGTGGAGGCTGGTAGACGGCACCAGGTGGTCCTCGAGGAAGTAGCTGATGGCCTTGATCACCGTCGAGGAGAGGGCGGTCGAGGAGAGCGCCGGCACCTCCCGCTCCTGGCAGGCGCGCAGGAAGCCGGGCAGCGGCGCAATCCCCTTGGTGATGACGAAGACCGGCACCGGCAGGCTGGTGATGCGCTCGAAGCGCCGGTGGCGCTCCGCGTCGTCGAGCGTTTTCAAGTACTCGGTCTCGCTCTCGCCGACGATCTGCACCCGCCCCGGCTTGATGTAGGCGAAGTAGCCGGCGAAGGCGAGGCCCGGCTTCTGCACCCGCGGATGGGTGATGCGGTTGTCGAGGTGGGTGTCGCCCGACAGCACCTTGAGCTGCAGGTCCGAGAGCTCCGGGCTCAGGAGCTCGCCGACCTCGACGTGAGTGGGGGTGGACACCATGTCAGGGCTCCTGGCGCAAGAGGCGGTAGATGGCTTCGCGGTCGGGCTGCGCGAGCAGCTGGTCGAGGTGCCGGTCGGCCTTTACCCAGCGTGAGATGGCCGCCAGCATCTGCAGGTGCTCGGCGGGCGACTCGACGGGCGAGACGACGAGGAAGAAGACCCGGACCGGCCGGCCGTCGGCGGCGCCGAAGTCGACCCCCTCCGCCGCCACCCCCACCGCCACGACCCCCTGCCGCAAGCCTTTCAGCTTGCAGTGCGGGATGGCGACGCCGGAGCCGACGCCCGTCGAGCCCAGGAGCTCGCGCTCCCAGAGCCTGCCGTAGAGCTCCTCAGCGTCCCTCACCAGGCCGCGCTCGGCGACCTTCTCGGCGAAGGCGTGGAGGAACGTCGAGCGGTCGGCCGCGGGCAGTCCGAGGAAGATCAGCTCCGGCCCAGTGAGGGACCCGAGGCGCATGGAGAGCCTAGAACTCCGGCGCGATCAGCCCGTAGTTGTCGTCCTTCCTCTTGTAGAGGACGCTCAACCGGTCGCTCGTCGAGTCGCGGAAGACAACGAATCCCTGCTCCGAGTCCTCCAGCTGGAGCGCCGCCTCCTCGATCGTCATCGGCTTGATCTGCAGGTGCGACGACTGCACGATTCGCGGCGTCGAGCCGGCGGTCACGCTCTCGCGGTCGAGGACCTCGATGGGCCAGCGCTGGCCGTT
>DATNKQ010000470.1:0-3551 GCA_035603315.1 Thermoanaerobaculia bacterium | reverse complement strand
AAGCGATCGAGGAACCAGAGCCGGCGCTGGGCGAAGGAGAGCGGCAGATCGGCCTCCTCGTCCGGCAGGCGACGGGAGATCGGCGGCGCCGCGGACGCCCGCTTTTCGCCGCGCGCCGCCTCGACGAGGGGGGCGAGGCCGGCGACGGTGGGCGCCTGGAACAGCCGCTGCACCGGTAGCTCGACGCCGAGGTCGCGGCGCAGGCGCGAGATCGCCCGCGCGGCGAGAAGGGAGTTGCCGCCGAGGTCGAAGAAGTCGTCCTTGGCGCCCACCCGCTCGACCCCCAGGAGGTCGGCCCATATCTCCGCCAGGAGCGCCTCGGTGGGCGTCCGGGGAGCGACGAAGCCGGAGCCTTCGCGCTCGGGGCCCGAGGTCGCGATGGCGGCGAGCGCCCGGCGGTCTACCTTGCCGTTGGGTGACAGGGGGATCGCTTCGACGAGCGCCCACGACGACGGCACCATGTACTCCGGCAGCCGCGCGCGGGCGTGCTCCTTGACCGCCGCCACCAGCTGGGCGGCGCTCCGCCAGGCGGGCGGCGGCCGGCGCGCCAGGTCGGGAACCGGTGGGGCAGCCGCGGCGGTGCTTCCCGCGCGCCGGGCGTAGAGGTTGTAGAGGCCGGTGCGGCGCAGGGCGTCGTCCTGCTCGACGGCGACGGTGAAGCCGTAGCGGGCGAGGAGCGACTCGATCTGCGCCAGCCGCCCTTCGACGTCGTGCACCTCGATGACCACCTGCCGCACCTTCGGCCAGTCGGCCTCGTCGAGCCCCCCGAGCACCTCCAGCTCGGCCTTCTCGACGTCGATCTTGAGGAGGTCGATGCGCTCGACCCCGTTCTCCCGCATGACGTTCGACAGGCGGCGCAGCGGCCGCACCACATGGCGGGCGGCGAGGCTCGCCTCCAGCAGCTCCTCGACCTGCGCCGCGGTGAGCGTCGCGTGCTCGCTCTGGAGGAAGGCCCGCACCACCTCCCGCTCCTCTTCGAGGTTGCCGAGGAAACCGGAGATCAGCGACACCTTCGGGTAGGAGGTGAACTCGACGCTCCTCTCCTCGCTCGCCAGGCCGCAGTCGAAGAGCCGGGCGCCGACGCCGTAGAGCCCGACGTTGCCGGTGAGCGCCGCGAAGGTCTCCGGGATGGGCTCGAAGCAGAACAGCCGAACGCTCTCCTCAAGGCCTGCCATGAAGAGAGTGAAGAGACCGATGTTCGCTCCCACATCGAAGATGCAGGCCCCCGGCTCGACAGCAATTCCGTGACGCAGGTACGAGCGGTGGACGAAGATCTCTGCGAAGACGAATTCCGTCTCGTTGCGGTTGAGATGGAACACCGGCATGCCGTTGGGTAGCTCGTGGAGGGCGCGGCCCGACAGGCCCTCCCGCTCCAGGCGCAGCATCCGGCGCGCGGCGACGGCCTGCTCGGCGTCGGGGACGACGTAGGCCGCCAGCCGCTTGTCGCCGGGCGCGTGCTCCTGCAGCAGGACGACGGCCTCGGCGACGGCCGGGAGCGAGGTCAGCGTCGACTCGATCTCGCCGATCTCGATGCGGAAGCCGCGGATCTTCACCTGGTGATCGATCCGGCCCAGGAACTCGATCTCGCCCCCCGGCAACCGGCGCGCCAGATCCCCCGTCCGGTAGAGCCGCGTGCCGGCCTGTCCCGGCTCGACAGCCAGCGGGTTCGGCACGAAGCGCTCGGCTGTCAGCTCCGGCCGCCGCAGGTAGCCTCGCGCCAGACCCACGCCGCCGATGCGCAGCTCCCCCGCCACCCCCACCGGCACCGGACGGCCCTCGCGGTCCAGCAGATAGATCTGCGTGTTGGCGATCGGCCGACCGATCGGCACCCCTCCCCGCCCTCTCCCGCCACCCGGCTCGCACTGCCAGAAGGTCACGTCGACCGCCGCCTCGGTCGGACCGTAGAGGTTGTGCAGCTCGACCCCGTACGGCTCGCCCAGCCGCGCGAAGAAGCGCTCCGCGGACTCCGTCAGCAAGGCCTCGCCGCTGCAAATAACCCGCTTCAAACCCGCGCACCGCGAGAGATTAGGCTCCTCCAGCCAGACCTGCAGCATCGACGGCACGAAGTGCAGCGTCGTGATCCCTTCTTTCTCGATCGTCTCCACCAGGTAGGCGGCATCCTGGTGGCCGTCCGGGCGCGCCATCACCAGCCGCGCCCCCGTCAGGAGTGGCCAGAAGAACTCCCACACCGAGACGTCGAAGCTCGCCGGCGTCTTCTGCAACACCCGGTCCGCCGCCGTCAGACCGTAGGCGGCCTGCATCCATAAGAGGCGGTTGACGATCCCCCGGTGGGTGTTGACGACGCCCTTCGGACGGCCCGTGGAGCCCGAGGTGTAGATGACGTACGCCGCGCCATCGGCAGTGGCCGGCCGCCGCTCCGGCGCCTCGACCGCCGGCTCCTCCTCGGCCCCGTCCAGAAGCACCAGGCGCGTCTCGGCGCCCGCGGCGACGCGATCGGCCAACCGCTCCTGCGCCAGGAGGACCGCCGGCCGCGCGTTCGCCAACATGTAGCTCAGGCGGTCCGCCGGGTAGCCGGGATCGAGCGGCAGGTAGGCGCCGCCCGCCTTGAGGGTCGCCAGGAGGCCCACCACCATCTCCAGCGACCGCTCGGCGCAGATCCCCACCACCTCCTCCGGACCTACCCCGAATCCGCGCAGCCGTGCCGCCAGCCGCTCCGCCCGCTCGTCGAGCTCGCCATAGGTCAGCGTCTCGCCCTCGAAGGAGACGGCGATGGCCTCGGGCGTACGCACCGCCTGCGCCGCGATCAGCTCGTGCAGCAGACTCTCGACCGGCCAGGCGACCGCCGTGTCGTTGCAAGCCGCCACCACCTCGTGCTCCTCGGCGGCGGACAGGAGCGGCAGCTCCGAGAGCCGACGCCGCGCGCCGTCCGCCGCCGCCAGAGCGGCGAGCAGGTTGCCGAGATGCCCGGCCAGCCGCACCATGGTGGCGGTGTCGAAGAGGTCGGTGCTGTATTCCAGGCTGGCTGCCAGCCTGCCCTCCCCGGCGATCAGCGCCAGCAGGAGATCGAACTTGGCGCTCCGCGCGGCGAGGTCGAGGGGCGCCAGGCGGAGGCCGGGCGCCAGCTCCCGCGCGCGCTGGCTCTGGAGAACGAAGAGAGTTTGGAAGAGCGGGTTGCGGGAGAGGTCGCGGCCGGCGTCCAGCTCCTCCACCAGGCGCTCGAAGGGGGCGTCCTGGTGGGCGTAGGCGCCCAAGGCCGCGGCGCGCACGCGGGCGACCAGCTCGCCCGCGGTGGGATCGCCGGCGAGGTCGGCGCGCAGCACCAGGGTATTGGCGAAGAAGCCGACCAGCCCCTCGATCTCCGGCCGGCCGCGGTTGGCGACCGGCGTACCCACCGTCAGGTCGTCCTGGCCGGTATAGCGCCGGAGCAGCGCCAGGAAGCCGGCGAGCGCGGTCATGAAGAGCGTGGCGCCGAGCCGCCGGCCGAGGCCGGCGAGGGCGCCGGCGAGCCGCGGCGGCAGCTCCTCGACGAGCGAGGCGCCGCGGAAGGATTGGACCGGTGGGCGGGCGCGATCGGCCGGCAGCTCCAGGGG
>DATNKQ010000448.1:0-4529 GCA_035603315.1 Thermoanaerobaculia bacterium | reverse complement strand
CCACCCCAGACAATCATCTCGCTGCCGGTCCATACCGCGGTGTGAAAGTACCTGCCCGTAGGGGCGCTCGCCGTGTTCGTCGCCATCCAGCCGTCAAGGGCGCAGGCGCCGCCGGTGACAGAGGGCAGGCGATAGACTGCCCGCCCAGCGGGCTTTGCCCGCCGAGGAAGCCGCGCGAAGCTCTCGCCAGTGCTCTCCCACCACAGCGCAAAGCTCGGGCCTCTGTTTGGGCCACGACACCGTCAGAGCGGACGCCGCCGACCCCTGTCGCGCCCGATCGCGCGGCGCGGCGTGCAAGGCGTTGTGGTCGGCGTACAGCTCGTTGATCCGGCGCTCCGCCAAGGAAGTCGTCGCGTAGAGAAAATCATGTCCTCCGTCGTGAAGTTAACCTGAGATACGACGGAGGCTGTCGAAAAGTTTGGCTATCTGTTGACCCTAGCGGGCACGAGCGGCAGCTCGCGGACCTCGGCCTGGCCGCCGCCTGCGATCTCCAGGAGGGTGCCGGGCTCGGCGGCGCGGCGGTGGAGGATGGCGAGGCCAATGGAGCGGCCTAGGGCGATCGAGTCGACGGCCGAGCCGACGGTGCGCTGGCGCTAGCCTCCGTCCTCCTGGAGGACGCCGAGGCGGCCACCATGGCGCTCGCCGAGACGGGGCGCTTCGCGCGGGCGGCCGAGCACTGCCGGGACCCGAGCGCGGCGGCCCCATCCGACCCGCGGTATGCCTTTCCGGGGCTGGGGAGTGCTTGCACGGGCCTGGGAGTGATTTCCCGAGGCCGGGAAATGTTTCCCGAGCCCGGGAGTGATTTCCCGAGGTCGGGAAATGTTTCCCGAGGCGGGGAATGATTTCCCGAGGTCGGGAGTTATTTCCCGAGCCCGGGAAATGTTTCCCGAGGCCGGGAGTGATTTCCCGAGGTCGGGAGTGATTTCCCGAGGCCGGGAGTGATTTCCCGAGGCCGGGAATCATTTCCCGGGCTCGGGAATGAGATCCGGGTCTGCGGGAGCGGCTCCCGGCCTAAAAAACGGCGCCAGGGGGACACCGGTCGCTAGGCTACTTGCGACGAGAAGAAAGGAGACCTATGGGACGAGCTTGACGGCGGCCTCGGCCTTCGCGCGGTTCGCGGCCTTGACCGCTTCCGCGGCGGCGGCTTGGGCCTGGGCCTTGGCCGTCCTCCGGGCAAGAGCCTCGGCCTGCTCCGCGTTGCTGCGCCGCAGGGTGTTGGCCTCGGTGAGCAGCGTTCCGAGAGCCGCCTGGTCGTTGGCGAGCTGAGGGATGTCGGTGAGGTGCAGCGCCGCGTTATTGAAAAACGCCGGGAATTACCTGGCACTTCTTAGACGCGGCCCTCGAAGCACCTGGCACCTCGCCGCAGGGCCACCGGCCCGCGAATCACCTGGCACCTCGCAGGCGGGTCGACGAGCTCGGATTCGTGCCGTTTGATCGCGCCGGGGGCGAGCTGTTGTTCAACCTAATGTCGGCGCACACACAACGACCGACCGGGAGAGGCGAAGTCGGAGCGGGCGGGGGAGTTGAAGGCCCCGGCGGGGAAGGCGAAGGACCACGACGCCAAAGAGCCCTTCTCGGTACCGCTCCAGACCCACGGGGCGGTGAGGTGGATGCCGAGGCGCGGGTGGCAGGTAATGCGTTTGCCGCCGACCGAACAGTCGGCGGACACGCTCGCATCGTAGAGCTTCTCCAACTGTTCGATGGTTGGTAGCGTCCAGCGGTACCCCCCGAGAGCCAGGCCGTCGCAGTAGTTCTTGGCCTGCTCCCAGTTGACGTCGCTGCCGTTGTCGCTCTGGGTCCAAGTCAAGTCGGTCTGCGGGTCGCGGACCGTCCCGGCTGGCGCCGGGCGGGCCGCCAGATTCGACTTAGCCGCGAACAACGGCGGTGGCGAATCACCCAGCACGGGGCCAGCAGTAGCCAAGCCGAGAGCCATAGCGGTGAGAAGTCGAAGCTCTGGGAGCCGGGCTCGCATGAGGTTGTTTCCTCTTCGCAGTCTAGCAGTGATGTCCCGAAGTCGGGAATGAGATCCGGGCCTGCCTACTGCGGCACGAACGGCAGCTCGCGCACCTCGGCCTGGCCGTCGCCGGCGATCTCCAGGAGGGTGCCGGGATCGGCGGCGCGGCGGTGGAGGATGGCGAGGCCGATGGGGCGGCCGAGGGCGATCGAGTCGACGGCCGTGCCGACGGCGCCGGCTTCGCGGCCTTCGGCCAGGAGAGCGGTCCCCCGCCGCGGCGCCGGCCCCGCGAAGACCAGCCCGCGGAGCAGCTTGTTGACCTGGCCGCGATAGTGGATGCGCGCCACCACCTCTTGGCCGAGATAGCACCCCTTGGTGTAGCTCACCGCCGTCTCGAGGCCGGTCTCCTGGGGGAAGTTGTCGCCGCCGTAGTCCTCGCCGTAGCGAGGGATCCCGGCCTCCACGCGCAGCATCTCGAGGGCCGTGAAGCCGGCCGGCCGCACGAGCGGCAGCGCCAGCAGGCCTTCGAACAGCGGGCCTGCTTCCTCCGCCGCGACCCAGAGGGTCCAGGCGCTCGTCCGCATGTCCGCCCGCCGCACGACCGTCGCCTCGACGCCGAGGACCGTGGCGTGGATCTGCTCCCAGGCGGTGGCGGGGAGGCTCGCCGCGGCGTCCGGCGCCAGGGCCATCCCCAGGACCTCCGCCGCGCGCGGTCCCGCCAGGGTGAGCGGCAGGACGCCGTCGAACTGCGCGATCTCCACCCGGTCGCTGATGACGTACTTCGCGAGGTGGCCGGCGATGGGGCCGCCGCGGCCAGGCGGCAGCTCCAGCCAGAGCGCGTCCTCCCGCGCCAGCACCGCGACGTCGGTGAGGATCTTGCCCTGCGGGCCGGTGAAGAAGCCGTAGGTCCCGGCGCCCGGCGCGAGGCTCTTGACGTCGCACGTGACGAGGCCGTTCAGGAAGCGCTGGCGGTCCTCCCCGGTCAGCGCCAGCCGGTCGCGGAAGGAGTGGTCGACGAGGCCGCAGCCGCGGGCCAGCGCCGCGTGCTCCTCGCCGACCGACCCGTAGCTCGTCGGCACCGTCGCCAGGCCGTCGAGAGACGCCAGCTCCGCCCCCAGGCGCCGGTGCAGCGCCTCCAATGGGAGCAGCTTCGCGATCGTCTCCGTCGTCATGGCATCAGAGCGTGTGAATTTTTCTCGGAGGTCTATCATCCGGCGCGGTTGCCGCGCGAGAACTTAGGGCCTGTCATCCCGAGCGAGAGCGAGGGACCTGGGCGGGGGGAGGCCTCCCAAACCTCTGATAGCAAAGGCCTTCACGCCGCCCTTCCCCCAGGTCCCTCGCTCTCGCTCGGGATGACAACCGAGAGGACGTGCCCTTCGGTCCAGGGGTAATGGCTAGGTCTCGGCAATTCTTCACACGCTCTCAGTGTAGCAGCAAGGTTTCCCTGGACGGCGGCGGGCAGGGCGATGTCTAATCCGCGCATGGCCACGACATCCTCCTTCTCGCTCCCCGGCCCCTCCGGCGCCCCTTTGGACGGCCTGCTGGACCTCCCGGAACATGGCAGCGGGCCGTGGCCGGCGGTGGTCATCTGCCACGGCTTCAAGGGCTTCATGGAGTGGGGGTTCTTCCCCTACCTGGCGGCGCTCCTGGCCGACCGCGGCTTCGCCGCCGTCCGCTTCAACCTTTCGGGCTCCGGGATGCGGCCGGGCGAGGACCGCGTCGCCGACCCCGCCGCCTTCCGCGCCAACACCCACTCCGCCGAGCTCGCCGACCTCCTGGCGGTGATGGCGGCCACCGGACGCGAGATCGCGCCGGGGCAGGTCGACATGGCGCGGCTTGGCCTCCTGGGGCACAGCCGCGGCGGCGGCGCGGCCGTCCTCGCCGCCGCCCGGCCGGAGTGGCGCGAACGGGTCCGCGTCCTGGTCACCTGGGCGGCGGTCGCCAGCTTCGACCGCTACACCCCGGAGCAGAAGGAGATCTGGCGGCGGGACGGCGAGCTGGCGGTCGAGAACACCCGCACGGGGCAGCGGCTGGCGCTCGGCTTGGAGCTCCTCACCGACCTCGAGGAGCACGCCGGGGAGCTCGACGTCACCGCCGCCGCCTCCCGGGTCCGCACCCCCTGGTTGATCGTCCACGGGGAGGAGGACGAGAGCGTGCCGGTGGCGGACGCCCACCGCCTCGACGCCGCAGCTAATGCGAGCGTCAAGGATCTCCTCCTCATCCCCGGCGCCGGGCACACTTTCGGCAGCCGCCACCCTTTCGCCGGCCCCACCCCGCACCTCATCCAGGCGCTGAACGCCACCCAGCTCTGGTTCCGCCGCCACCTGCGGGGGGCGGCGGAGCTGGGGTAGGATGCCGCGTCATGGACCCTCAATTCGACGGCATGATCTTCCAGACCCACGCCGCGGAGCTCGATCGCCGCCGGCGTTATCCCTTCCCGCCCTTCCTCGTCCTCGACGTGCGCTCTCCCGAGGAGTTCGGGCACGGGCACATCCCCGGCGCGGTGGCCGGGACCGGCGACCTGGCGAGCGTCTTCCCCGGCGGCCGCCTCGAGGTCGTGGTGGCCGGCGGCGAG
>DATNKQ010000436.1:0-6875 GCA_035603315.1 Thermoanaerobaculia bacterium | reverse complement strand
CCGGACGGTCTCGATCGGCACCCCGCCGCTCTCGCCGCCGCCGTTGCCGGTCCGGGGCAGGAAGGCCGCCGAGGCGAGGGCGATGGCGAGCGCTCCGCCGGCGCCCAGGAGGAGCGGGTGCGGCCGCCTCACGGCCCCGCTCCCGCTCTCGCCGGCGCCGTCTCTCCGCCCGATCCTTCCGCGAAGCTCTCCGGGCGGCGCGCCAGGCGGTCGCCGGCCGCCAGCCCGGAGAGCACCTCGACCTCCGTGGCGCTGCGCCGCCCCAGCCGCGGCCGCACCGGCTCGGCTCCGAAGAAGACGCGGCGGTAGACCAGCGGCCCCTCCGCCGTCGCCAGCACCGCCTCGGCCGGAACCACCAGGGCCCGCACCCGCGCCGTCTCGACGATCCCCCGGAAGCGCATCCCCGGGCGCATCCGCTGGGGGTCGGTGCGCTCGAGCTCGAGGTCGAGCTCGACGACTTTCTGGAGGTTGTTGTCGGAGCGGGCATGGACGTTGCCGCTGATCGCCCGCACCCGGCCCGAGAAGGTGATCTCGGGGTGGGCGTCGAGGCGCAGGCGCACCGCCTGGCCGGCGGCGATCCGGCCGGCGTCGGCCTCGTCGACCTGGGCGTCGGCCCGCATGCGGCGGAGATCGGGGATCTCGATCACCTTGTCGCTCTGCCAGACCGAGTCTCCCACCTTCCGCTTCTCGCCGCGGCGGTCGGGGACGTAGACGACGGTGCCGTCGCGGGGCGCCGAGACCGTCATGCGGGCGATCTGCTGGCGCATCTCGGCCACCCGCGCCGCCGCCCGGTCGCGCCGCTCGACGAGGAGACCGAGCTCCGCCTCCCCCTCCTGCCGCTCGAACTGCAGGCGCTCCTTCAGGTAGGCGATCTCACGCTGCGAGAGCGCCAGGTCGCCGCGCGACTGCCGCAGCTCGTTGGCGGCGACCAGCTCGGGCGGCACGTCGACTTTGAGGGAGCTCTTGCGGAGCTTCGCCTCGGCCTCGGCCAGGTGCAGCTCGTCGTCGCGCCGCTCGATCGTCAGATTGACCTGCTTCTTCTCGAGCTCTTTCTCCGCCGAGGCCTGCTCGGCGAGCTTGTCGAGCAGCTTCCTCTGGAGCTCCCCGCTGTCGAACCGCGCGACCGGCGCGCCCTTCTGCACCTGCGCCCCTTCCGGCGCCAGGTAGGCGATCGTCTGGTTCCACATCCCTTCGACCGGCGGCGGGCCGACGAGGGCGGAGTCGACGGCGGCGAGCGTGCCGGCGACCTCGACGCCGACGACCAGGTCGTCGCGGCGGACCTCCACCCAGCCCCCCCTCTCACCGGCGCCGGCTCCGCGCCCGCCCAGCCACCAGAGGACGCCGGCGGCGACGATGGCCGCCAGGAGGCCCAGCCGGCGGAGCCGGCGCGCCCTCATCCCCGTGCCCCCGCCGGTCCTGCCGCCACTCCCGGGAGTCGCCGCAGGCGCGCCCCCTCCGCCAGCCCGCTCTCGACCACGCAGTCCGCCTCGCCGCAGGCTCCCAGCCGGACCGGGGCGGAGCCGCCGGCGGCGAGGAGCGCGCGCGGCGGCTCGACTCCCAGGTCGAGGCCGGCGCGCGGCGCCAGGAGGACTCCCCGCGCCTCCGGCCCCAGCACCTCGACCTTGACCGACATCCCCGGGCGCATGCGCGCCGGCGCGGCGCGGTCGACCGCCAGGCGCACCTTGAAGCTCCGCAGGAGCGAGCTCCGCGCCGACTCGCGGGCGACCGGCGAGACCTCGACGACCCGCGCCGTGAAGCTCTCGCCGGGGAAGGCGTCGAGGGTGCAGAGGGCCGCCATCCCCGGCCGCACGCGCCCGTCGTCGACGTCCGAGAGGGCGGCGTCAATGGCGATGGACGAGAGGTCCGGCAGCCGCATCACCGGCAGCCCCACCCAGACGTTGTCCCCCTCCCGCAGCTTCCTCCCCTCCCAGGGGTGGTCGGCGACGAGGGCGATGCCGGCGCGCGGCGCCTTGAGGACGAGGGCGCCGATGGCGGTCTCGGCGGTCAAGATCTCCCGCCGCGACTTCTCGAGGTCGATGCGGTGGGCTGCCAGGTCGGCGGCGCTCCCCTGGCGCTGGGCGGTCAAATCGGCCACGGCCTTCGCCAGCTCGACCTCGGCGCGGCTCAAGGCGAGCTGGCGGTCCTGGTGCTCGCGGCCGGTCAGCAGCTCCGCCGGCACCGCCGCCTGGATGCGCGCCTTCTCGAGGTCGGTCTTCTTCTGCTCGACGGCGAAGGCCTTCTCGGAGGTCGCGGCGGCCGCCTCGGCCGTCTGGCGGACGAGGTCGGACTCGGCCTGCGCCGCGGTCAGCCTCTTCTCCTCGAGGTCGGAGGTGAACTGCGAGTTGTCGAACTCGACCAGCCGCTGCCCGGCCGCGACCGGGGTGCCGTCGCGCTCCATCCAGCGGATCTGCAGCTGCCAGGAGGGGGTGCGCGGCACCGTCAGCTCGACGGCGCGGACGGCGGCGAGCTCGCCGGTCAGCAGCAGGCGCTCGCGGAAGTCGCCGCGGTGGACGTTCAGGGAGGCCGAGGCCGGCCCCCCCGGCGGCTCGGCGCCGGCGCCCCGGCAGGCCGCGAGGAGGGGCAGGAGAACGAGAAGGGTGGCGACGGTACGGCGGTGAGACATCTCGCAACTTCTACGCCACGCGGGGCGCGCTTGTCCAGCGCTGCTCTACTTTCCGAAGTCCACCTTCGGCGCCGTATCCGAGCCCGGCTGGCCCTGGAAGTAGGCCTTGGGCTGGAAGGGCCAGTGCAGCAGGCCGATGAACCAGGCCGCGGGGACCCGCTGGATCCGCGTGTTGTAGCTCTGCGCCACCTCGTTGAAGCGTCGCCTCTCGACGGCGATGCGGTTCTCCGTCCCTTCGAGCTCCGTCATGAGGTCGCGGTAGGCCGCCACCGACTTGATGTCGGGATAGCGCTCGACCACCACCATGAGGCGGGAGAGGGCGGAGGTGAGGTTGTCCTGCGCCGCCTGGAAGCGCTGCAGCGATTCGGCGTTGCCGGGGTTCGCCTGCGGCGCCACCTGGCCCACCCGCGCCCGCGCCTCGACGACCTGAGTGAGGGTGTCGCGCTCGAAGTTCCCGGCCCCCTTGACGGTCGCCACCAGGTTGGGCACCAGGTCGGCGCGGCGCTGGTAGACGCTCTCGACCTGCGCCCACTGCGCGTTGACCTCCTGCTGCGCCACCACCAGGCCGTTGTACACGCCGGCCCCGGAGATCGCCGCCACGATGGCGATGAGGACCACGACGCCAACGACGGCCAGACACCCCATGCTTTTCATCGTTCACCCTCCCTGCTGAGATCATATCGCGGAGGCGTATCTTCCTTCTTTTTATGTAGGGGCGGGGCTTGTCCCCGCCCTCCCCCACCCGGGCGGGGTCGAGCCCCGCCCCTACACAAACAGCAGCTGCCGAACAGTTGATTCCGACGGATCAGCGGCGCTCGTAGGTGAGGAAGCGGTAGGCGAAGGGCGCCTCGTCCCCCGGCGGGAAGGGCGGCTCGTGGCGCTCCTCCTCGACCCGGCGCCAGTCGGCCTCCTCGAACGCCGGGAAGAAGGCGTCGCCGGGGATCTCCGCCGCGATCACGGTGAGGAAGATGCGGGCGGCGAGCGGCAGCGTCTGGCGGTAGATCTCCGCCCCTCCGGCGACGAAGATCTCCTCCCCTACCGCTTTCGCCGCCTGAGCCAGGGCCTCGCCGATCGAGTGGGCCACGGCGACGCCTTCGGGTGCGTACCCTTCCCGGCGGGTGACGACCACCGTCGCCCTTCCCGGCAGCGGGCGGCCGATCGCCTCGAAGGTCTTCCGTCCCATCACCAGGGTGTGCCCGAGGGTGAGGCGCTTGAAGCGCCGGAGGTCGGCCGGCAGCCGCCAGGGGAGGGCGCCGCCGCGGCCGATGACGCGGTTCTCGGCCATGGCAGCGATGAGCGAGATTCGCCTGCCGCCGCCGGCTCCATCGGCTCCCGTCATACGGCGATGGGGGCCTTGATGGCGGGGTGCGGGTCGTAGCCGACCAGCGTGAAGTCCTCGTAGCGGTAGTCGAAGAGCGAGGCGACACCGGGAGCGAGGAGCATGCGCGGCAGCGGCCGCGGCTCCCGCGTCAGCTGGAGGCGGGCCTGCTCGAGGTGGTTGCGGTAGAGGTGGGCGTCGCCCAGGGTGTGCACCAGCTCGGCCTCCTCGAGGCCGCACGAGCGCGCCACCATCATCGTCAAGAGGGCGTAGGAGGCGATGTTGAAGGGGACGCCCAGGAAGACGTCGGCGCTGCGCTGGTAGAGCTGGCAGGAGAGCTTGCCGCCGGCCACCCAGAACTGGAAGAGGGCGTGGCAGGGCGGCAGCTTCATGCGCTCGACGTCGGCGACGTTCCAGGCGCTCACCACGTGGCGGCGGGAGTCGGGATCGCGGCGGATCTGCTCGACGACGCGCGAGATCTGGTCGATCGCGCCTCCGGGCGCGCCAGGGGCCGGCCAGGAGCGCCACTGGTGGCCGTAGACCGGCCCCAGCTCTCCCGTCTCGTCGGCCCATTCGTCCCAGATCGTCACCCCGTGCTCCTGCAGGTAGTGGACGTTGGTGCTGCCGGTCAGAAACCAGAGGAGCTCGTAGACGATCGAGCGGAGGTGGAGCTTCTTGGTGGTCAGCAAAGGGAAGCCGGCGGCGAGGTCGAACCGCATCTGATGGCCGAAGGTGGAGCGCGTGCCGGTGCCGGTCCGATCCTCCTTCTCGACCCCGTTCTCGAGGACGTGGGAGAGCAGATCGAGATATTGCCTCATGGTCCCCCGGAGGGTAGCATGCGCGCCGTGCCGACCGGGAGCCGCCCACCCCGCCGTCGCCGCCCCCTCCGCACTCCTCGCCGGGTCGCCGCCTTTCTGCCGCTCCTCTGCCTCTCCCTGGCCGCCTGCGGCCGTGCGCCGGCGATCTCGAAGCGGACGGCGAAGCCGGCCCTCGACGACGCCGCCGTGACCGACCGCGTGCGCGTGTTCCTCATCGCTCCCCACGATGGCGGCAGGTCGGGCGTCCGCGCCGGCTGCGGCGACAGCGCGGTCCCCGTCGAGGTGGCCCTCGGCGCCCCCGAGCCGGCCCTCCCCGGCGCCCTCCGCGCCCTCCTCGCCATGGGCGACCGCTTCGACCCCCGCTCCGGCCTCTACAACCCCCTCTACGCCTCGCCCCTCAAGCTGGTGGCCGTCGAGCGCACGGGCGCCGATCGCCAGGGTCTCCGGGTCCGCCTTGCCGGCTACCTGGAGAGCGGCGGCGAGTGTGATGGCCCCCGCATCCTCGCCCAGCTGGAGCGGACGGCGCTCCAGTTCCCGCAGATCCATCGCGTCGAGTTCCTGCTCGACGGGCAGTCGTTGGCGGGGCTGTTGGCGGGGAAGGGAGCGGATCCGGCGAAAAGGCCGGCTACCTCGACCGCCAGCCCGGGGATCGCCGGCGAGGCCGGCGCTGCCGTGCTACCCTGACGGGAGCATGCGCCGGCGCCGGCTGTTCCTCCTTCTCTGCGCCCTTCTCGCCGCCCCGGCCGCCGGCGGCGGCGGATCTGCCCCTTCCTTCCACACTTGGAGCCTCGACCTCCCCGGCGCCCCGGCGGCGGTCATTCCGGCGGACCTGAATGGCGACGGCCTCACCGACCTCGTGGTGGTGGTCGCCTATACCGCCTGGGACCAGATCGGCATCGCCGGCAAGAGCGAGGTCGACGAGGTCAAGGGGCTTGTGGAGTCGCTCACCGTCATCCCCGCGCTCGTCGAGCGCCGCGAGGTGCGCGCCTTCCTCGCCCGACCCGGGGGCGGGTATCAGGAGCTTCCCGAGCCGCTGCCCCTGCCTCTCTCCGTCCTCTCGATGGAAGCAGGCCCGCCGGGCCTTCCCGTCGTCGCCCTGACCGATGCCGGGGTGAGCGCGCTCTCTCTCGTTGATGGAAGGCTCCGCCTGGACCCGGTGATCGACGACCCGCCGGTCCTCGCCGGCACCGGGGCCTTCGTGGCCAATCTCGGCCTGGTGCAGGACGTCTCCGGCGACGGCATCCCCGACCTTCTGCTGCCGGGAAAGAACGGCCTGGCGGTCTACCTGGGCAAGGCCGGCGGCGGCCTGGCGCGGCAGCCGGCCGGCCGCTTCCCCGTTCCCGGCGAGTGTTACGGCGGAGATCCCGAAGGGGGAGAAGGCGCCGATCTCGTCCGCCACTACCCGCTGCCGGTGGTCGGCGACGTCGACGGCGACGGGCTCCCCGATCTCGCCTTCGCCGACCCGGTGGCGGGCTGGCGGCACACGCGGGTACTCATCAACCGCCGGCACGGGAGGTTCTGGCCCGCCGTCGAGCTGACGCTGGGAAGCGATTCAGAGGGAGCGCCGGCGCCAGTCTTCTTCGGCGACCTCGACGGCGACGGCGTGGCCGAGCTGGTGACCCGGGAGGACCTCGACGCCGCAGCGAAGAGCGCCCGCGGCGGCAGGTCGTCGCTGCGGCAGGATCTGCAGCAGGCCAACGAGCCGCGGAGCCGCCTCCGCTTCTACCACCTCGACCGCGATCTCGAGGTGGCGAAGGCCCCCTATCTGACCGTCGAAGTCTCCGGCTACGCCTTCGCCGGGGAGTCCGAGACTCCCCTGGGCGGCTTCCGCGACCTGAACGGCGACGGCCGGCTGGACCTGGCGACCGTCACCCTCGACCTCTCGGCCTGGAAGGCGATGCGCAGCCTCTTGACCAAGCGCATGAGCGTCGACGTCCAGGTGCACCTCTGGTGTCAGGCGAAGGACGGCCGCTTCCGGGCCGCCCGGGGTGGCCCGCCGGCGAGCACCTTCCGCTTCGACTTGAACGACCTGCGGCTCGGCCAGCTCGCCCTCTTCGCCGACTTGGACGGCGACGGCCGGGCCGGCTTCGTCCAGCTCGGCGGCCGCCAGGTCGCC
>DATNKQ010000371.1:0-6401 GCA_035603315.1 Thermoanaerobaculia bacterium | reverse complement strand
TTCGTCCTATAGAGAGGACGGCCGCCAGTCGTCGGCCCGGTATTCCTTGGCCACGCGGGCCTGCTGGTATTTCCGCCAGAGCTCTTCTTCCGCCGCAACATCCCAGCCGTGCTTGTCGATGTAGCGCCGGACCTGCGCCTGTATCTGCTCGGCCTTGAGCTTGGTCTGGGCGCGCTTCCGGGCTCCGGCTTGCCAAACCCCGATATGCTGATATAACATTTGAACAGCCGCTATCCAAGAAAGGGGTCAAGCCATGGTCTCCAGGCACTTTGGGCTCGCAGGCACGATCGCTCGTTGGACGGTGGTGGTGACGGTCGCTCTCCTCGTCGCCAGCCAGGTCCCGGCGTTGTCGGCGCAGAACCTCCTGACCAACCCGGGTTTCAACACCGGCCTGAACGGCTGGGAGGTCTTCGGCCTGGGTACCTGGGACGGCACGCGCGACGTCGTCGGCTCTCCTGTTTCGGGCTCGGCCAAGGGGGTCTTCGATTCTTCGACGCCAGGCGGGTTCGACGCCGTCGTCGCCCAGTGCGTGCCGCTCGCCATCGGGCTCAACTACCATCTCGGCGGCAAGATCTTCATTCCCCCCGGCGCGACGGCCGAATCCAGCGCCCTCTTCCAGATGATTCCCTTTCCGACCATGAACTGCTCGGGGCCGCCGCCCCCGGGGCCGATCGTCGAGACGCCGCAGGTGACGGCCGTCGGCTCGTGGACCGACTCCTCCACGGACTTCCCCAACTCCTTCGCCCAGTCGGGCCAGGTCTGGGCTTCCATCGGGCCGATCACGGGGGGCCACTTCCAGGCGAACTTCGACGACGTGGTCCTCGCGCCCATCGTCCTGGCCTGCACCCCGGACGCGCACACCCTCTGCCTGCTGGGCTCGCGCTTCAAGGTCACCGCCACCTTCGCGGTCGGCGCCGGCAATCCGAGCAGCGCCTGGGCGGTGCCGATCGGCAACAGCGGCTACTTCTGGTTCTTCTCCGCCGACAACGTCGAGTTGGTGGTCAAGATGATCGACGGCTGCGGCCTGGGCAATCACTTCTGGTTCTTCGCCGCCGGCCTCACCAACGTGAACGTGGCGATCACCGTCACCGACCTGCAGACCGGCGCCATGAAGACCTACCACAATCGGCAGAACGTGGCCTTCCAGCCGATTCAGGACACCTCGGCCTTCCCCTGCCCCTGACGGGTTGCCGGGCTGTACCATGGAGACCATGAGGTCGAGAGGTCGGGGACCGAGGATCGGCGGCATCCTCGCCGGGGCGCTTCTCGCCGCCCTGCCGCTCTGCGCGGGCCCGGGAAGCTGGACGCCGTTCGGCCCGGACGGCGGCTCCTTCATGGCGGTGGCGGTGGACCCCGGGGACGCGCAGACGATTTTCGCCTCGTCGGACGGGGCGGTCTACGTCAGTCACGACGGCGGCGACTCCTGGTCCCTCTCGAACTCTGGCCTGGAGGGCCAGGCGGTCATCGCTCTCGCCTTCGCTCCGGGCGACCCCACCCGCCTCTTCGCCCTCTCGACCTTCTCCGGATCGTTGGACCCGACCCCTGCCGTCTTTCGCAGCGACGACGCCGGCGCCCACTGGAGCCCGGTCGCCGGCGGCAAGGAGTTCCTCTTCAACCGTTCGCTCCTCGTGCTCCCCGGCGATGCGGTTCTGGTCGGCACCGACACCGGGATCTGGCGCAGCGCCAATGACGGCGCGACCTGGCTCGAGGTCTTCACCTCCACATCGGCGGAGCAGTTCCACACGCTGGTCGCCGATCCGGACGACCCGCAGGTCGTCTACGGCGCGAGCCTGGACCGGCGGCTCAAGAGCCTCGACGGCGGTGTCACCTGGAGCACCGTCCCGGACCCCGCGCACAACGGCTTCCATCCCTTCATCAACGCCTTGGCGCTGGCGCCGAGCGAGCCGCAGACGCTGTACGAGACGGGCGGCGGCGGCGGGGGCGACAACGGCACCTACCGCTCACGCGACGGCGGCGCGACCTGGGAGGGTCCCTTCGCCTTCGGGGCGTATCTCTTGGAGGTCGATCCACACGACGCCCAGACCCTCTACGGCGCCCGCCTCGACGGCCTCTACGTCAGCCGCGACGGCGCCCTGACCTGGAGCCGCATCGTCGGCGGAGGCCTGCCGTCGCTGAGCATCGACGAGACCCCCTACTACTCCATGAACATGCTCGTCGCCGACCCGCGCGGTGACGTGCTGGTCGCCGCCAAGCCGGGGTTGCTGCGTAGCGCCGACGCCGGCCGCCACTGGACGACCGCGGCGAGCCACGGCCTGCACCACAACCCGGTGACGCTCCTGGCGGTCGACCCGTTCGATCCGCGGCACTGGCTCATCCGCAGCTTCTCGAGCTATCTCGCGACGCACGACGACGGCGCCTCCTTCACGCCCACCGCCCAGGCGCTGGAGACGCGGAAGATCAACCTCGTCGAGTTCGACCCGCGGACGCCGGGCCGCCTCCTGGCGGTCGCCTGGGGCCGGACCATCACCCCGTTCGATCTGCTGGAGAGCCGCGACGGCGGAGCGACCTGGAAGACGATCGCCGGGCCGCCCCCGGCCGGCACCGCCGCGCTGACCATCCTCGGGCCGCGCACCCTCCTGGCCCTGGCCGAGGGTGTCGTCTACCGCAGCAACGACGGGGCCGGCAGCTGGCGGCGGGTGCTGGCGCCGACCTTCCACGCCGACAACTTCTTCAGCGGGCTGATCGCGGATCCCCAGCGCCCCACCGTGGCCTACGCCCTGGGGACCCAACGGGTCCACAACGGCGTCGGCGAGCAGGTCGTCTACCGCAGCACCGACTCCGGGCACCACTGGGGGCTGTGGGCGACCGGCTTCACCACGCTGACGCCGGACCGGCGCGCCGGCAGCGTCTACCTGGCGCAGGCCAACGAGGTCTGGCACACCCGCGACGACGGCCGCAGCTTCCAGCTTCTGGGCCAGCTGCCGGCGAACGACGTGATCCTCCAGCTGCTCGTGGACCGCGCGCGGAAAGGCGTGCTCTACGCCACGGCCTTCGACACCGGCGTCTGGCGCAGCGCCGATGGGGGAGCGAGCTGGCAGTCGATCTCCGATGGCTTGCCCGTCCAGCCGATCGACAGGAACGCCGTCGTCGCTAACCTGGTCCAGGACGAGCTCCTGCCCAACCGCTTCTACGCCACCCCGGCGGTCGGCGGCCTTTACCGCATCGATCTCCCGCCGCCCGCGCCGTAGCCGGGACCGACTACGGGCTGCCTACGTCGCCGACCTTTGCGCGGTGACGACGAGGTCGGGATCGTGGACGGTCAGCGTCGCGGCCGGGCTCTCGGCGGAGAAGCGGATACGCACCGCCTCGGCTCCCGCCGGCGAGAAGGCCCGCGCTCCGAGGTGGGACAGCGGGCGCTGCATGGCGTTCACCCGCTGGATGGTGAGCCCCTTGCCGTCTTTGTCGTCGACGACGAAGACGTCCTTCGCTCCCGCGCCGAACCGATAGCTCCCGAGCACGGCGCTCCTGTCCTCAGGCGCCAGGGGCTGGATCGGCAGGGCCTCGTCGGCGTCCCCCAGCGTCTCGAGGAAGCGCCGGACCGGCAGCGCGGGCTCCCCGCCGGCGCGCGCGTGCGCCAGGAGGGTGATGCCGTGCGGCCCCTTGGTGCGCTGGACGCCCGGCCGGGCCGCCACCAGCGCCTTGACGGCGTCGAGCTGGCCGAGCATGGCGGCCGAAAAGAGGTCGGGGCGCGCCCCGTGGGAGAGGAGGAGCTCGGCGATCTCGCGGTTGCCCATGTGGGACGCCGCGCCGAGCGCCGACTCCCAGTCGCCGAAGCCCCAATCCCAGGCGGCGCGGGCGAGCGCCGGCTGCCGCGTCACCAGCTCCTTCACGCGGGCGGGGTTGAAGTGGGAGACCAAGACCACCTCGCGGACGAGCTCGGGGGCCTGGGTGGGGAAGAGCTCCGGCAGCGGCGGGGTTTGCGCGGCGCGGCCGAGCGAGGCGCCCGAGCCGGCGACGAGGACGCCGGCGCCGGCGTTGGCGAGAAATGAGCGACGGGAAAGGGACATGCGCACACCTCCTGGTGGACCGAAGGCGCCGTGGAGTCGGCGCCCCCGGGCTCCCTTGTAAGCCGGAGGAGCGCGGTTGGCGAGGGAAAAGCCGCCAGGAAAGCATGAAGAAGAGGTGAGGCGGGCTAGCGTCCGTTGCCGACGTTCTTCGCGGCAGCAGACGCGACGGCCTCGGCGACACGGCCGGCCAGCCCGGGTTCCAGGCCGGCGGGCGACTCGAAGCGGCCGACCCACAGGTGCCGCTGATCGCGCGCCCGGATCAGGTGGGTGAGGACCAGGAGCCCGCGCTCGCCGGGCAGGATCTGGCCGAGCAGGATGAAGTCGGCGTGGAGCGACGAGCCGATGGTCGCGAGGTTGCGCATCGGCCGCGGCGTCCTCAGGATGGCGGCGTTGCCGATGACGCTGAAGCGGGCCGGGTTTCGCGCCAGCCGCTCGACGAGGGTATCGGTGAGGACCTGGGCGGCGCGGTCCAGATCCGCGCGGCCGGTCTCGTTGTCGAAGAGGGTGACCGCCACGGTCGGAAGCGCGACGGAGCGCGGCGAGAGGAGGACGGCGGCGACGGCCGCGGCGGCCAAGAGCGCCGCGGCGGCGAGGACGAGGGGCCAGCCGGACCGGCTTCCACGCCTGCCGGGCGGCGCGGCGCTCGCCGGCGGGGAGTCGGCGGCCGGCGCGATCGGCGGCGGCTCGATCTCGGGAGCGACCTCCGGCAGGAAGCGGTACCCGCGCTTGGGCAGCGTCTCGATGAAGCGCGGCGCGGCTGCGGAATCGTCGAGGGCGCTGCGGATCCTGCGGATGCAGTAGTTGAGGCCGCGCTCGAAATCGACGAAGGTGTCGGCGGGCCAGATCTCCCGCTGCAGCTCCTCGCGCGTCACCACCTGCCCGGGGCGGCGGGCGAGGAGGGCGAGGACCTTGGCGGGCTGCGGCTCCAGGCGCACGCACGTGCCCTTGGCGATGAGCTCGCCGGAGTGCGGGTGGAACTCGAAGCGGTCGAAGCGCAGGACGGCGGGCATTGCGAGGGGGGCGAGGGGGGCGATCGGGGGTGGATCGTACCGCAACTTTGCCGGTGCCGGGCGGGGGCTTGACAGGTGTTACCATGCGCCATACACTGTGTGTCACACACTATGTGAGGAACGGTAAATCCGATGGAAGACGACCTGTTCGAAAACCTTCGCCTCGAGCTCCGCCGCGGTTGCCTGATCCTGGCCGTGCTGGTGCCGCTGCGGTCCGAGCACTACGGCTACTCCCTGCGCCAGGCCCTGGCCGAGCAGGGGCTGGAGATCGACGAGGGCACCCTCTACCCGCTGCTGCGGCGGCTGGAGACCCAGGGTCTCCTGGCCAGTGAGTGGCGCGAGGAGAACCGGCGCAACAAACGTTTCTACCGCCTGTCGAAGGACGGCGAGCGGATCCTCCGCAAGCTGCTCAAAGAGTGGCAGAGCATCAACTCATCTCTCAACCGGATTCTCCGGGAGGCCTGACCATGGAACCCATCGATCGTTATCTGAAGGCCGTCCGCAGCTGTCTCCCCAGGGGGCAGAGGGACGACATCCTCAAAGAGCTGGCAGAGAACCTGCGGGCGCAGATGGAGGACCGGGAGGCCGAGCTCGGCCGGCCGCTCCTGGCCGCCGAGCAGGAGGACATCCTCACCCGGCACGGCCATCCCGTGGTGGTGGCGGGGCGCTACCGGCAGGACCACCGGAGCCTCGCCTTCGGCCGGCAGCTGATCGGCCCCGCGGTCTTCCCGCTCTACGCCCGGATCTTGTGGATCAACGTGGGGGTGACCCTGGCCGTCTGCGCGGCCGCCGCCGTCGCCTTCGCCAGCGGCCATCCGTTCTTCCAGAGCGTACCGGCGATCCTCTTCCAGGTCCTGGTGCAGTTCGGCATCGTGACGCTGATCTTCGCCGCGGTGGACTTCGGCGTCACCCGATTCCCGGGGAGCTGGAATCCACGCAACCGGCCCGCGGCGCGATTCGGGAGCGCGGACGGGCAGCGCGTCCCGCGGGCGGAATCGATCGCCCAGCTCGCCGTGCTCGCGGTGCTGGTGTCCGTCCTTCGCGGCCTGCGGCCCGCCGCCGAGGCGATCTCCGGCGCCGCTGCCGGCGGTCTGCGTCTCACTCCCCTCTGGCACGCCGGCTACCTGGCTCTCCTGGCGCTCCTGCTGGCGCAGATGGCGCAGGCGGCCGTCAACCTGATCCGTCCGCAATGGACGCGGTTTCGCGCCGTGGCAAGGTTGGTCTTCGACGGCGTCTGGTTGGGGATCGTCCTGTTCTTCCTGCAGGCGGGCCATTGGGTGACGGCTGCATCCCCGCTCGGCGAAAGTCTGCGGAAGGCGGCGACCCTCGACCGCCTGATCCTCTTCGTCCTCTGGAACGTCGT
>DATNKQ010000250.1:0-7493 GCA_035603315.1 Thermoanaerobaculia bacterium | reverse complement strand
CGCTCGCGGCCATGGAAGCTCGCCCAGTCGATCTCGACGCCCGCCAGCCAGAGCTGGCCCAGGGTGCGCAGGAGCGCTGCGTCGGCGGCCCGCCCATCGCCCGCCATCGGCAGGCTGGGGAGCACCGAAGGCACTCCCGGCCGCCGCGGGTGCTGGCGCACTAGCGCGGTCAGCGCCTGCCCAGGACCGACCTCCAGATATACCGCGGAGGGCCGTCCGAACAGCACCTCTAGGCCGTCGGAGAAACGCACCGCCTGCCGTACGTGGCGCACCCAGTAGGCCGCCGACGTCGCCTCCTCGGGACGGATCCATGTCCCCGTCAGGTTGGAGAGAAACGGCAGCTCGGGGACGCTCAGCCGAATACCCTCGAAAGCCGCCCTGAAACGCGACAGCACCGGCTCCATTGCCACCGAGTGAAAGGCGTGCGAGGTGTGCAGGTGGCGGATCTGGATCCCTCGGGCGGCAAGCTGTCCAGCCATGGCCTCGACCTCTCCCGACTCTCCCGAGACCACGCACATCGACGGACCGTTGACCGCCGCCAGCGAGAGCCTGCCGAGAAGCGGCAGCAACTCTGCCTCCGGCAGGGACACCGCCAGCATCGAGCCGCCCGGCATCTCCTGCATCAGCCGGCCGCGCTCGGCCACCAGGCTGAGGGCGTCGGCGAGCGAAAAAACCCCAGAGAGACAGGCAGCGACGTACTCCCCCACACTGTGCCCCAGCATCGCCTCCGGCTGGATCCCCCACTCCATCCACAGCCGGGCCAAGGCGTATTCGACGACGAAGAGTGCCGGCTGCGCCAGCGCCGTCTGCTTGAGATCCTTGGCCGCCGCCTCCGGATCGCCTTCCTCGGGGTAGAGAACTTGACGCAGATCGAGACCCAGCCGCGGCAAGAGGATCTCCGCGCAGCGGTCCACCTCCTCGCGGAAGGCCGGCTCGGTTCGATACAGATCGGCGCCCATCCCGGGATGCTGCGAGCCCTGGCCGGGAAAGAGAAAAAACACCGGACGTTCCCCCGCCTCCCGAGCCCGAGCCAGCACCCGCTTGGGGTCGAGCGCCGAGAGCACCTCGGCGGCATCCAGGGTGCTCTCCACAACCACGAAGCGCCGAGCGTCGAAGGCCACCCGCCCTACCTGCAGGGTGTATCCGACGTCTGCGAGGTCCGCGAGGTCGAGTTTCGGATGGCGCCGCAGGTACTCAGCCAGGTTCCGCGTCGTCTCCTCCAAAGCCGCCCGGGTACGCGCCGAAAGGACCAGCAGCTGGAGCGGACGCGACGCGCTCCCGGGCGCCGCCGCCGGGGCCTCCTCCAGCACCAAGTGGGCATTGGTGCCGCCGATCCCGAACGAGCTAACCCCCGCCCGCCGCGGCCCCTCCCCCACCCATGGGATCGCCGCGACCGGCACGTAGAACGGGCCGGAGGCAAAATCGATCTGCGGGTTCGGACGCTCGAAATGCAGGCTTGGCGGGATGACCCCGTGCTCGACCGCCAGCGCCGCCTTGATCAGCGAGGCCACTCCCGCCGCTGCGTCAAGATGACCCAGGTTACTCTTGAGCGAGCCCAGCGCGCACGACTGGGCGGAGTAACCCGACCTTGCGAAGACCTGGGTCAATGCCGCGACCTCGATGGGATCGCCGAGCGGCGTACCTGTGCCGTGCGCCTCGACGAATCCGATCGTCCCTGCCTCGACGCCCGCTAGGGCCTGCGCCATGGCGATGACCTCGGACTGACCTTCGACGCTTGGCACCGTGTAGCCCATCTTCGACGAACCGTCGTTGTTAATCGCCGAGCCCAGGATCACGGCATGGATATGGTCGCCGTCAGCCAACGCGTCGGACAGGCGTTTGAGCACGACGAGCCCGGAGCCCTCCCCATCGATCGTACCCGTCGCCGCCGCATCGAAGGCACGGCAGTGGCCATCGCGCGAGAGGATGCCTCCCGCCTGATGCAGGTATCCCCCCTTGCGCGGCACCAGCAGCCGCACGCCGCCCGCCAGCGCCATGTCGCACTCGCTATTGAGCAGGCTCTGGACCGCCAGGTGGACCGCGACGAGCGAGGTCGAGCAGGCCGTCTGTACCGTCAGGCTCGGACCGCGGAGCCCGAGCTTGTAGGAGATCCGCGTGGCCAGGAAGTCGCCGCTGCTGCCCAGCATCGTCTGGAAAGTGCCGGCAGAGCCCATCACCTCCGAGTTGTGCTGGAGGTTGGAAAGCAGATAGGTGTTGATGCCCGCCCCGGCGAAGACGCCGATCGGGCCGGGAAACCGCCGGGGGTCGTAACCGGCGCGCTCCAGCGCCTCCCAGGCGCACTCCAGCAGTAGCCGGTGTTGGGGATCGATCACCTCGGCCTCGCGGGGGGAGAGACCGAAGAAGGCGGCGTCGAACAGCTCCGCCCCGTCGAGGACGGAACGCGCTCCGACATAGGCCGGGTCCGCCAGCAGCTCGGCCTCGACCCCGGCGGCCCGCAGCTCCTGGGCGGAGAAAAACGTGATCGACTCCACGCCCGCGACGAGGCTCTCCCAGAAGCCTTCGAGGTCCTTGGCGCCCGGGAACCGGCCTGTCATGCCGATGATCGCGATGGCGTTCGGTGAGCTGGCGGGTGAGCTCTCCATCAGTCCGCATCCTCCTCGAAAAGAGAATCGCGCTCCGGATCGGCTACGGCGGCCGCGGGCAGCGGCCCCGGGAAGAAGGCGCCGGAAGCCGTGCTCGGAGTCGGGCTCGTCGCCTGGACGCGGCGACGGGCCTCGGCAAAACGGCCCTGCCCCACTCCTGCCCGAGAACGGTCGGCGCGCTCCTGCACCTTCGTCGCCTGGCGCTCCGGCTCGGCCGGGCGGGAACCCTCCTGCGCCTTGTGCAGGTGACTGGCGAGGGAACCCGCTGTCGGGAACTTGAAGAGCTCGACGACCGGCACCTTGACGCCGAAGCGCTCCTGCAGGCGCTCCTGGAGGGGGAGGAGAAGGAGCGAGCGCCCGCCGAGAGCGAAGAAGTTGTCGTCGGCGCCGACCCGCTCGACCCCCAGGAGCTCTTGCCAGATCTCGAAAACCATCCCCTCCGCCTCGCTGACCGGAGCGGCGGGCTCGATGCCGGGATCGGACCTCTCCTGCGGCACGGGCAGGGCGCACCGATCGACCCTGCCCTCGGCGGTCAGCGGCATCTCCGGGAGAAAGACGAGAGTGCCGGGACGCATGTATTCGGGCAGGCGCTCGCCCAGGAAGCCGCGCAGCGTCTCGGCGTCGGGAGCAGAGAGCTCCGGCCGCGTGACGACATAGGCCACCAACTGCTCCTGTCCGGGTTGGACCGTGCGCAAGGTGACCACGGCGGAGTCGATCTGCGGATGCCCGGCGAGCACGGCCTCGACCTCCCAAAGATCGATACGGTAGCCGCGGACCTTCACTCGCTGATCGACGCGTCCGAGGACCTCGAGGACGCCGCTCGGCAGAACGCGGGCGAAGTCGCCGGTGCGGACGAGACGGGCTCCGGGGACGGCCGCGAAGGGGTGCGGAACGAAAGACTCCGCGCTGACGCCGGCGAGATCCAGGGGACCGCTGTCGAGAACTCCGGCATGGATCTCCCCCGGCACGCCGAGGGGAACCGGTGCGAGCGTGCGATCGAGGACGTAGATCTCGCCTCGCGCATCGTGCGCCTCGACGAGCAGTTGGTGCCGCTCGGCCGCCCCGAGGAACGGCAGCTCCGAGAGGCGCCGCGCCGGATCTCCCGCTCCTGCCGCGGCGAGGGCCGCGAAATGTCCGAGCCAGCGCGCGGCCGTGGAGCGGTCGACGAGATCACGGTTGGTCTCGAACAGGCCAGTGAGCCGGCCGCCGCGGTCATCCATGTAGAGGGCGAGGTCGAACTTCGCCGTCCCCTCCGTGGCCCGCAGCGGACTGATCCGAAGGCCGGGAAGGTCCAGGAAGTCGGGCCGCGCCGACGTCTCGAGGGCGAGGACCACCTGGTAGATCGGGTGGTGGCTGAGGTCGCGCTCCGGCTTCAGCTCCTCGACGATCTTTTCGAAAGGCATCTCCTGGTGGGTGTAGTCGGCTAGCGCCGCGGTCCGCACCCGGCCGACGAGCTCGCGGAAGGTCGGATCTCCCGAGAGGTCGACACGCAGCGGCATGACGTTGGCGAAGAAGCCGAGGAGCGGCTCGAGCTCGGGGTGCGAGCGGTTGGCCGTCGGTGTCCCTATGACCACGTCGTGCTTCCCGGTCAAGCGGCGCACGAGCGTCGCCCAGGCGGCGATGAGCGTCATGAAGAGGGTCACGTTCTCGCCGCGGGCGAAGGTGCGGAGGGCCTGCGCGGCCTCAGCGCCGACCTCGAGGAACTGCGAGGTGCCGCCGTAGGTCTGGACCGGCGGACGCGGGCGGTCGAACGGCATGTCCAGGGCCGCGGGAGCTCCGGCCAGCCGCTGCCGCCAATAGGCGAGCAACCGGTTGAGCAAGTCGCCGCGGAGCCGCTCGCGCTGCCAGGAGGCGAAATCGGTGTACTGCACCGGCAGGGCCGGAAGGTCCGCCTCTCGACCGGCGACCGCCGCCACGTAGAGCGCCCCCAGCTCCTCGTAGAAGATGCGCAGCGACCAACCATCGGTGATGGAGTGATGGAACGTGACCGGCAGCAGATGCCGGTCCACTTCCAGCCGCAGTAGCGTGGCGCGGAAGAGCGGCCCGGCCGCAAGGTCGAAGGGCAGGAGCGCCTCGGCCGCCACTAGACGGGTGGCCGCCGCCTCGCGCACGGCGAGCCCGAGGGCCGTGAGGTCGACCTCGGGCAGGGCCGGAACGAGGTGCGGCGCCACCACCTGGATCGGCCGCCCCGCGGCGGCCCCTAGCGTGGTCCGGAGCACGGCCTGGCGCTCGACGAGCTGCGCCAGAGCCCTGCGCAGGGCGGAGCGGTCCAGGAGCCCGTCGAGGCGGACGGCGGTTGGCAGGTTGTAGACCGGGCTTCCCGGCTCCAGCCGGTCGATGAACCAGAGCTGCTCCTGCGAGAAGGAGACCGGCGGATCTCCGGCATCCGCGGGACGGGGAGCGATGGGCGCCGGCCGCTCCGGCTCCACCGGGAGGGCTTCCGCCTGCGCCTCGTGGCGAGCGAGGGCGTCTAGGAGCTCGGCCAGGGCCGCTACGCTTGGCCGCTCGAACAAAACCCGCAGTGGCAGCTCTATTCCGAAGGCGCAGCGGAGCCGCGAGACGGCTCGCGTGGCCAGCAGCGAGTGGCCGCCGAGATCGAAGAAGCCGTCGTGGATCCCGACGCGCTCCAGCCCCAGCACCTCCGCCCAGATGCCGGCCAGCAACTCTTCGGTCGGGGTGCGGGGCGCCGCGCCGCGGGATGCGGTCTCCCGGGGCTCCGGCCCGCTCACGGCCAGCCTCCGCCGGTCGAGCTTGCCGCTCGACGTCAGTGGGAAGCTCTCGACCGGCACGAACACCGCCGGCACCATATAGTCCGGCAGGCTTTCGCGCAGATGCACCCGCAGCAGATCGCCCGGGCCACTCTCTGCGGTGGCCGGCAGGACGTAGGCCACCAGACGCTTCCCCGCGCCCTCCCCGCGAGCCACGACAACGGCTTCGCGCACCGCAGGATGCGCAGCGAGCGCGGCCTCGATCTCCCCCAGCTCGACGCGGAAGCCGCGTATCTTGACTTGGTGGTCGATACGTCCGAGGAACTCGATCTCTCCCGAGGGGCGGCGGCGTGCCAGATCTCCGGTGCGGTAGAGCCGGCCGCCCTGTCCCCAGGGGGTGGGGACGAATCGCTCCGCGGTGCGACCCGGATCTCCCAGATAGCCGCGCGCTAGCCCCGCGCCTCCCAGGTAGATCTCTCCCGGGACGCCGATGGGCACTGGCAAGCCCCGCGGGTCCAGCAGGTGAACCTCGGTGGCCGCGATCGGCCGGCCGATGGGCGGCAGGGCCGGCCAGTCCTCCACCTCGCCGGGCCGCGCTGGCCCCAGAGAAAACTCAGTGACCACATGGGTCTCGGAAGGCCCGTACTGGTTACGCAGCACGCAGCCCGGCAGGCGCGCGAAGAGAGCCCGCACGGCGGGCGTGGCCTGCAGCTGCTCGCCCGCGGTGATCACCTCTCGCAGGGGAGGGAGCTCGCCGGCAGCGCCCGAGGCCGCCTCGGCGAGCTGCTGCAGCGCGACGAACGGCAGGAACAGGCGTTCGACTCGAGCCTCGCCCAATCGGCGCAGTAAGGCCTCAACATCGCTGCGAGCTTCCTCGGACAGCAGGACCAGAGTGCCGCCGGCGGCCCAGGTGGCGAGGATCTCCTGGAGCGACACATCGAAGCTTGCTGAAGCGAACTGGAGGGTCCTCCCCGCCGGAGCGGCCGAGGCAGCCACTTGCCAGGCGATCAGGTTCGCCAGGGTGCGGTGGGGAAGGATCACGCCCTTGGGCCGGCCGGTCGAGCCGGAGGTGAAGATGGCATAGGCTAAGTGCTCCGGGCCGACGTCCGGGAGATCTCCTTCTCCGGCCGGCTCTGGCCATTTTGCATCCAGCGAGAGCACCCGGGCGTGGTGCGGCGGAAGGGCCGCGGCAAGCCGGTCGCGCGTGACGATCACCGGTGCCGCCGCATCCGCCAGCATCAGCCCGAGTCGCTCGCGGGGGTACGCCGAGTCGAGCGGCAGGAAACAACCTCCCGCTTTCAGAATGGCGAGCAGCGCCACCACCGCTTCCCAGCTCCGCTCCAGGCAGACGCCGACGTGGTCGTCCGGCCGGACGCCGAGCTCCCGCAACCGGTGAGCGAGCCGCTCCGCCAAGTCGTCGAGATCCCGGTAGGAGATCTCTGTCATGTCGGTCGACAACACGGCGGCCGCTCCCGGCGTCCGGCGGGCCTGTGCCTCGACAAGCCGGTGGATGCAGAGGGAGCCTCCCCCGGCAGTAACGTCGTTCCATTCGCAAAGGACTTGATGCCGCTCGCAAGCCGGCAGCAGGGTCAGCTCCGCCAGGCTCCGTTGCGGATTGGCGATCGCATCCTCCACCAAGATGCGGAAACGCTCCAGGAACCTGTCCGCGGTCACCGCGTCGAACAGGTCGGCCGCGAATTCCAGGGTGACGAGCAGCTCCTCGCCCGCTTCGACGAGGAACAGGCTGAGGTCGAACTTAGCCGTCTGCCGCGGGAGCTCCCGGGGAGAGAGGGTGAGGCCGGGCAGGGTGAGCTCGCCGAGCGGCATGTTCTGCAGGGAGAACATCACCTGGAAGAGCGGTGTGTGCGCGAGGGACCGCTCCGGAGCCAGCTCCTCGACCAGGCATTCGAACGGCAGATTCTGGTGGGAGTAAGCCTGGAGAGCCTCCTCCCGCACATCGCGCACGAGATCGAGAAATCTCTCCCCGGCGGTCAGGCGGGTGCGCAGGGCGAGCGTGTTCGTAAAGAAGCCGATCAGCCCCTCGGTCTCCAGGCGATTGCGGTTGGCGATCGGGATGCCGACGACGAGGTCCGTCTGCTCGGAGACCCGGAACAGCAAGGTGTTCCAGGCGGCGAGGAGGGTCATGAACAGGGTGATCCCTTTGCCGCGACCGAAGGCGGTG
>DATNKQ010000329.1:0-8583 GCA_035603315.1 Thermoanaerobaculia bacterium | reverse complement strand
CGCCGCGGCAGCCGGTGCAGGCGGTCCTGCCAGGTGACGTGATCCCAGGCATGGAGGCCCACTTCGTGCCCTAGGGCGCGGCAGCGGCGGATGGCCTCGGCGCAGCGGCGGCCGATGCGCGGCGCCGGCAGGAGGGTGCCGTAGAGGGCGGTCTTCCAGCCGTACATGCGGGCGGCGTTGGTGCGCAGCATCTTGCCCAGGAACCCGGGCTTGGTGAAGACGCGGAAGATCGCCCGCCCCGAGTTGTCCGGCCCGAGGGTGAAGTAGAAGCTCGCCCGGACCCCCGCCGTCGCCAGGTCGGCGAGCATCGCCGGCACCCCCTCCCGCGTCCCCCGGTAGGTGTCGACGTCGATCTTCAGGAAGACGCGCGTGGGCATGACTCGCTCATCGTAGAGATCGTGAATTCTTCTTGGAAGCCGATCCTAGCGCGCGAGAACATCAGGCCCTGTCATCCCGAGCGTGAGCGAGGGACCTGGGCGGGGGGAGGCCTTCCAAACCTCTGCTACCAAAGGTCTTCGCGCCACCCTTCCCCCAGGTCCCTCGCTCACGCTCGGGATGACAATCGGGAGGGCTTACCTGTGGGCAGGGCCTCCCATCTCCAATCACACATCACCCATCACCCCTTGCGGACGGCGTTCGCCTCCATCTCGGCCCGGAACCACTCGATGGTCTTCCTCAGGCCCTCTTCGAGCGACGTCTGGGGATCGACCCCCAGGATGGTCCGCATGCGGGTAATGTCAGGGTAGCGCCGCGGGATGTCCTCGTAGAGGTTGCCGTAGACCTGCTCCTGATGCACGAAGCGGATCTTCGAGCCGGTCTCGGGATAGGCGCGGATCATCGTCTCGGCGAGCTCGAGGATCGTCGTCTCGCGGTCGACGCCGATGTTGAAGATGCCGCCCACGGCCTTGTCCACCAGGCCGGCCTGGGCGAGCGCCGCCACCGCGTCGTCGACGTAGGTGAAGGCGCGGGTCTGCTTGCCGTCGCCGATCACCGTCAGGTCCTCGCCGCGCAGCAGCTGGCCCATGAAAATGGTGATGACGCGGCCGACGTCGATGCGGTCGAGGCGCGGGCCGTAGGCGTTGAAGAAGCGCACGATGACGACCGGCAGGCCGAGCTTGCCGTAGGCGAAGCAGAAGTGCTCCCCCACCGCCTTCGAGGTCGAGTAGCACCAGCGGTCGATCTCGGTCGACCCCAGGAGGCGGTCGCCGTCCTCGCGGAAGGGGGTGTCCTTCGACTTGCCGTAGATCTCCGAGGTCGACGAGAAGACCAGCTTCTTGTCGTAGCGGTGGGCGAGCTTCAGGACGTTCTGGGTGCCGTTGACGTTGACGTTCAAGACGTGGAACGGGTCCTCCACGTAGTGCTCGACCCCCACCACCGCCGCCAGGTGGTAGACGAGGTCGGACTTGGCGATGAAGCTTTCCATCAGGTCGCTGTCGAAGATCGACCCCTTGATGTAGCGGAAGCGCGGGTTGCCGAGGTTGTGCCGGACCTTGAAGTCCGCCGAGATGTCGAGGGCGGTGACCTCGTGCCCCTGGGCGAGGAAGCTGTCGCCCAGGTGCGAGCCGAGGAAGCCGCCGCCGCCGGTGATGAGAACTCGCATATTTTTCAGTCCCTGGATAATGCTGGAGGAGTGGAAACTGCCACGCCGGCGGCACGCCCGCCGGGCGGATTGGAGTCTGCGTGGGCGTCGACCTGGAACCAGCGGTCGGCGGCGGCGACGAGCAGCCGGCCCCCCTCGCGGCGGACCGTGCCCGGCGGCGGCGGCGCGCCGGCGAAGCCCTCCGCCGGCTCTCCCGCGTAGACCGCGAGCCGCCGGCCTTCCACCTCGCCGAAGGCGCCCGGCCACGGCGGCGCCACCGCCCGCACCAGGCAGTCGATCCGCGCCGCCGGCCACGACCAGTCGATGCGGCCGTCCTCGGGGCGGCGGCGGCCGACCACCGAGGCGCGCGACTCGTCCTGCGGCACGCGCGGGGCGGTGCCGGCGGCGACCAGCGGCAGCGCCTGCTCGAGGAGCTCGATCCCCGCCTGCTCGATCTTCTCGTAGAGCGTCAGGGCGGTCTCCCGCGGCGCGATGGGGAGAGCCCGCTGGGCCACGATATCGCCGGCGTCGGCCCGCCCCACCATGTGGTGGAGGGTGACTCCCGTCTCCCGCTCGCCGTTGACGAGGACCCAGTTGAGCGGCGCCCGGCCGCGGTAGGCGGGGAGGAGCGAGGGGTGGAGGTTGAGCGCCGCCAGGCGGGCCGCGGCGAGCACGCGCGCGGGGAGCATCGACCGGTAGAAGACGGAGAGGACGAGGTCGGGCGCGATGCGCTCGGCGAGGCCGGCCAGCTCGTCGCGGCTCATCTCCTCGCCGTAGTGGATCGTCAGGCCGGAGGCCGCGGCGGCCTCCGCCGGCGTCTTGTACCAGCGCTCTTCCTCCGGGTCGTCGCGATGGGTCACCACGCCGGCGACGTCGTCGCCGCGCCGGACCAGGAGGTCGACCGCGCGGTAGCCGATCTGGCTGTAGCCGAAGAAGAGGACTCTCAAGCGTCGCGGTCCGGAGGGGGCGGCGGTGTCAGCGGGCCAGGCGCCGCCGGCGGCTCGAGGTTCAGGGTCTCCGCGACGACGCTGCGCGGCCGGCGGCGCACCTCGACGTAGGTCCTCCCCACGTACTCGCCGAGGATGCCCAGGGCGAGGAAGTTCGCCCCCACGAAGAAGAAGAGGATGGCGAAGAGGGTGAAGAGGCCTTCGGCCTCCGGCCCGTAGAGGAGGCGGCGGACGCCCAGGAAGACGCCGAAGCCGATCGACAGGAGCGAGATGACGCTGCCCGTCAGGGTGGCGGCGCGGAGCGGCGCCGAGGTGAAGCCGGTCACCAGGTCGGCCTGCAGCTTGAAGAGCTTCCACAGCGAGTACTTGGATTCCCCCGCCTCGCGCTCGGCATGCCCCACCGGCACCTCGGCGATGCGGCGGGCGAACTGGCAGGCGAGGGCGGGGATGAAGGTCGCGCGCTCGTCGCAGAGGAGCATCGAGTCGACGACCGGCCGCGAGTAGGCGCGCAGCATGCAGCCGTAGTCGCGGAACTCGACGCCCTTGAGGATGCGCCGCATCATGCGGTTGATCTGCCGCGAGGCGAAGCGCCGGAAAGCGGTGTCCTTCCTCTCCGTCCGCCAGCCGCCCACGACGTCGAACCCCTCGGCCGCCTTCGCCAGCAGCTTGGGGATGTCCTCGGGAGGGTTCTGCAGGTCGGCGTCGAGCGTCACCACGGTGTCGCCGCGGCTGGCCTCGAAGCCGGCGAAGACCGCGGCGTGCTGGCCGTAGTTGCGGTTGAAGGAGACCACCTTGATCCGCCGGTCGCGGCGGGCGAGGTCGCGCAGCAGCTCGAGCGAGCGGTCGGTGCTGCCGTCGTCGACGAGGATGGCCTCGACGGGGCCGCCGACCGCCATGGCGTCCATCACCGGCGCCAGCCGGCGGTAGAGGGAGGCGATGCTCTGCTCCTCGTTGAAGACCGGGATGACGATCGACACCCGCGGGGCTCCGCTAGGCGGCATGCACGGCCTCGCGGACGGCGGCGACGACGTCGGCGGCGTCCTCCGCCGTCATCGACGGGAAGAGCGGCAGCGAGACGATGCGCGAGCAGACCTCCTCGGCGACCGGGAAGGCGCCGGGGGCGTAGCCGTAGCGCTGGCGATAGTAGGTGTGGAGGTGGACCGCCTCGAAGTGCAGGCCGGTGCCGATCCCCTGCTCCTTCAGGCGGTCCATGAACGGCGCCCGGCGGGGAGGCAGCACGGTGAAGAGGTGCCAGGGATGGACGTGCGGGTAGGGGGCGTCGCCCGGGAGATCGAGCCCGTCGACGCCGGCGAGCTCGCGGCGGTAGAGGCCGGCGATCTCGGCGCGGCGGGCGTTGAAGCGCGGCAGCTTGCGCAGCTGGTGGATGCCGATCGCCGACTGGATGTCGGTCAGGTTGTACTTGAAGCCGGGGAGCACGACGTCGTAGGTCGCCGGCGCCTTCTCGGACGCCGAGTAGGCCTTCCAGGCGTCGCGCTGCACGCCGTGGAACTTCCACAGCTTGATGCGCGCCGCCAGCTCGGCGTCGTCGGTGGTGACCATGCCGCCCTCGCCGGTCGTCATGTTCTTGATCGGGTGGAACGAGAAGCAGGCCGCGGCCGTGCCGTTCGCCGTGCAGCCGCCGATCGGCCGCCCTTTATAGGAAGCGCCGGCGGCGTGGGCGGCGTCCTCGACGATCGTCACCTCCGGCCGCCCGGCGGCGGCGAGGACCTCGCGGATGGCGTCGATATCGGCCGGCTGGCCGGCGAAGTGCACGGGGATGACCATCCGGGTCCTCGCGGTCAGGGCGCGCCCGACGGCCGCGGGATCGAGGTTCCAGGTCTCGCGGTCGATGTCGGCGAAGACGGGAGTGGCGCCGCAGGCGATCACCATGTTCGAGGTCGACGGCCAGGTGAGCGCCGGCACGATCACCTCGTCCCCCGGCCCCACTCCGAGGGCCAGGAGGACGGCGTGGAGGGCGCCGGTGCAGGAGGAGAAAGAGAGCGCGTGCTGGCTGTTCGTGGCGGCGGCGAACTCCTGCTCGAACCGAGCGGTGCGCGGGCCGGTGGTGATCCAGCCCGAGCGCAGGCAGGCGACGACCTCGGCGATCTCTTCTTCGCCGATCTCGGGTCTGGAAAAGGGGAGGGGGGTGGGTCTCGGCAACACGACGGCACAGTAGATCACCTCTCCCCGGCCGCCCGCAAGCCGAGACCCTGGACGCGCGCCCCTCCCGCTACACCACTTTTCGGCCGGTGAAGAGCCGTATCAGCAGGACGATGACGGCGACCACCAGCAGCAGGTGGATGAGGCCGCCGGCGACGTGAAAGGCGAAGAACCCGAGCGCCCACAGGATGAGCAGGATGACGAAGATCGTCCACAGCATGATGTCCCCTCCTTCGAAGCGAATCGGTCGTCAACAAAAGCGGCGGAGGCCGCCCCCGGTCCCTACGACAAAACGCACTGCGACCGAGTGCATAGCAAGGGCTCTGCCAGGAGGGCACCGCGAGAGCGAAGACTTGCCGAGACCGAGCCATTACCCTCTGGGCCGAAGGGCGGGTCCTCCCGTTTGTCATCCCGAGCGAGAGCGAGGGACCCGGGGGAAGGGCGGCGCGAAGACTCCTTGCTACAAGCTGTTTGGAAGGCCTCCCCCCGCCCGGGTCCCTCGCTCTCGCTCGGGATGACAGGCTAAGATTTTCCCCTGCTACAGTTCCCCCGCCATGCCCTCCCCCGTCGCCACGTCCGAGCCCGACCGGTCGGGCTCCGCCGCCGCCTTCTGGTGGCGCGACCTGCTCCTCCTCGCGCTGTGGATCGGCATCCTCTACGCCGTCCCCCTGGGGACGCGCGCTCTGTGGTCGCCGGACGAGGGGCGCTACGCTGAGATCCCGCGCGAGATGGTGGCCAGCGGCGACTGGGTCACCCCGCGGCTCGACGGCGTCAAATACTTCGAGAAGCCGGCCCTCGTCTACTGGGTCGTCGCCGCTTCGATCGAACTCTTCGGATTGAAGGAGTGGTCGGTCCGCCTGGGGCCGGCCCTCTTAGCCATCCTCGGCTGCCTGGCCGTCTACGGTGCCGGCCGCCGCCTCTTCGGCCGCCGCGCCGGCCTCCTCGCCGCCGCCGTCCTCGCCACCACCCCGCTCTACTTCGGCCTCGGCGTCGCGCTCACCCTCGACATGGCGGTCTCCGTCTTCCTGACCGCGGGCCTCCTCGCCTTCCTCGTCGGCCTGCGCGAGCCGCCCGGCGATCTCGGCAGCCATCGTCGCCTCTGGTTCTGGGCCTTCTACGCCTGCGCCGCCCTCGCCACGCTCACCAAGGGGCTCATCGGCATCCTCATCCCGGGAATGGTGATCTTCGCCTTCCTGCTGCTTTTCCGCGAGTGGCGGCTCCTCCGCACTTTCCATCTCCCGTCCGGCATCGGCATCTTTCTCCTCATCGCCCTCCCCTGGCACCTCCTGGTCATCCGCACCTACCCGGACTTCGCCTACTTCTACTTCGTCCACGAGCACCTGCTGCGCTACGCCACCCGCGTCCACCAGCGCTACCAGCCGTTCTGGTTCTTCGTCCCCATCCTCTTCGCCGGCATGGTGCCGTGGAGCGCCTTTCTCGTGCAGGCCGTGCGGCGGTCGTGGAGGCTGCCGTGGCGCGCCAGGGAGGCGAGCGCGGAGGACCGCGACGGCATCTTCCTCCTCCTCTGGGCGGGGCTCGTCTTCGCCTTCTTCTCCTTCTCGAGCTCCAAGCTCGTCCCCTACATCCTGCCCGTAGTGCCGCCGCTGGCGCTGCTGATCGGAAGGTATCTGGCGGAGATCTGGGAAGAGGAGGAGGCGGCCGGGCGCCGGCCCTTCTGGTTCCTCCTCGCCTCCGGCGCCGGCGTCGCGAGCGTCCTCCTCGTCCTCCCCCACGCCAGCCGCGACCCCCGGGTCCTCCACAACCTCGATCTAATCGGCTGGCACCTCTACGCGCTCGCCGCCGCCCTCCTCCTCGCCGCCGTCGTCCCCTTCGTGCTCCGCTATCGCGCCGGCTTCCGCGCAGCCCTCGTCGCCCTCGCCGCCACCACTTCCCTCTTCCTCCTCGTCCTCGGCACCAGCCTCTCCGGCGTCGACGCCGACCGCTCCGTCAAGTCGCTCGCCGCGATCGTGAAGCCGCGGCTGCGGCCCGCCGACGAGGTGATGACCTACCGTTGCTATCCGCAGGATCTCCCCGTCTATCTCGAACGGAGGGTGACGATCGCCGCCTGGAAGGGGGAGCTGGAGTTCGGCGCCGCCGCCGAGGACACCAGCGCCTGGATGATCGACCGGGGGGCCTTCTGGCAGCGCTGGAGCTCGCCGCGGCGCATCTACCTGGTGACCGAGGATGCTTTCTATCGCCGCGACCTGGCTCCGGCCGCGGCCGCCGGCCGCGGCAGCTTCTACCTGCTGGGGAGGAGCGGCGACAACCTGTTGCTCACCAATCAACCACCGGAGCCGGCGCAGCCGCCGGAGGCGGCACCCAAGCCATGATCACCCGCGATCTCTTCCGTCTCCTCGAGCCCATCGCCGTCCGCTGGGGCGACATGGATTCCATGGGCCACGTCAACAACGCCAAGTACTTCACCTACTGCGAGTCGGCCAGGATGCGCTACTTCGCGGCCATAGGCATGGATCGCCACCAGGAGGGCGCCCACGGCCCCGCCCTGGTGGCGGCGACCCTCAACTTCCGCCGCCAGGTGCACTATCCCGCCGAGCTGGAGGTGGGAACCCGCGTCGTCCAGGTCGGCCGCAGCAGCTTCGAGCAGGAGTACGCAGTCTTCCGATGCGACACCGGCGAGGTGGTCGCCGACGGCACCTCCGTCTGCGCCTGGGTCGACTACGCGGCAGGCCGCGCGGCCCCCCTCCCCGCCGGCCTCCGCGAGGCGATGCGACGCTGGGAGGCAGGAGAGGTAGAGGGGCCGGAGGGGGCTGGCTCGGGCGATTGACACCTCTTCCAGAGTATGATTCTCAGTATGATCCAGGAGCGTAGATCATGCCGAATGCCCGCGTCACCGTAACTCTCCCGCCGGAGGTCGTCAGCGCGATCGACCGCGAGGAGATCAACCGCAGTCGTTTCGTGCTCAACGCGGTCACGCGCGAGCTCGATCGACGGCGCAGCGAGCACCTCAGAGAGTCGCTCCTGCATCCTCATCCGGAGAGTCTCGAGATGGCAGAGGTGGGGTTCGCCACCTGGGTCGAGGGCCTCCCCGGGGAGGCTTCCGACCTCGTCGCTCCGGGTGCTGGCGAGGAAGTGCGGTGGACGTCTGACCGCGGATGGGTGGGCACGGACGAGTGAAGCCTGGGCGGGGAATCGTCGTCCTGCTCTCCCTCGATCCAACTCTCGGTCACGAACAGAAGGGTGTGCGCCCCTGCGTTGTAGTGAGTGCGCCCGAGGTGATAGCTGAGCAGCGCTACCCGCTCGTGTGCGTCGTGCCGATCACGGGCACGCCTGGGGAAGGAGCGCTCTACCCGCGAATCAAGCCGGGTGCGAGCGGTCTGAGGAAACCGTCCTTCGCACTCGTCGACCAGCTTCGCTCCGTAGACAAGCGCCGGGTCAGCCGGCTCCTCGGTCGAATCTCTGCGGATGAGCTCAAGGCCATCGACGAGGGGCTGCGGCTGTACCTTGGGTTGGACTCGGCATCGGCGTGACAGCGGAGCCGAAGGGGGCTATCTAGAGAAGCTTCGCCTCGAACTGGCCATAGGACTTCGTCGCTCGGAATTCGTCGATCAGGTTACTCTCCAAGTCCTTATCGGATGAGCGCGCGCGGGTGCGCCGGCCCCCCGCTCTCGATGAGGGTCACCTCGCCGAAGGCCCAGAACCGGGGCTGCACTCGGCACCGCGAATCGACACCCTCCAGCAGGCCGTCGGTGATGGCGTTGAACGGCGCGATCTGGACCGATTTCCACTGCTGTATCTCGGGGTTGGACGAGGCGACCGGCACGTCCCAGGAGACCGAGTCCTTGCCCCATCGCCGCATCCGCTTGTCGCCGAGCCGGCGGCGGTAGAAGGCGATGAGAGCCGCCGGGGTATCCGGCGAGGCGAAGTGCTGCTCGGTGG
>DATNKQ010000247.1:0-11665 GCA_035603315.1 Thermoanaerobaculia bacterium | reverse complement strand
TCGCTGCTGCGGCGCGCCGCTCTCGGCTACGATCTGGCTTTCACCCCCGACGGCCCGCGCGGGCCCGCCGGGGTGGTGCAGCCGGGGGTGATCCTGGCGGCGGCGGCGACCGGCATGCCGGTGCAGCCGGTGGCGATCGCCGCCAGCCGCTGCCGGCGGCTGCGCTCCTGGGACCGCTTCCTGGTGCCGCTGCCGCTGGCGACGGTGCACGTCGTCTATGGCGAGCCGCTGGCGGTCCCGCGGCGGGGAGGGGACCCGGCGGCGGCCGCCGCCGAGCTGGCTCGTAGGTTGGACGCCGCGGAGGCCGAGGCGGAGAGGCTGGCGGGACATTAGTTTGAACGAGGAGGCACGCATGCGGAGCATGACGGGTTACGGAGAGGCGGCGGCGGAGAACTCGCGGCATTCGGTGGCGGTCGCCCTGCGGGCGGTCAACCACCGCTTCCTCGACCTCCAGGTGCGGCTGGCCGAGGAGTGCCGAGGGTGCGAGGCCGCGCTTCGCGACCAGGTGGGCCGCGAGGTGGCGCGCGGACGGGTGGAGATGCGGGTCGAGGTGAAGCCGCTCGTCGAGCGCCGGGCCACGGTGCAGCTCCACATGGGGGTCGTGCAGGCCGCTCATGCCGCCACCCACAAGCTGGTGGAGGAGGGGCTGATCGAGCGCGGGCTGGCCGCCGGCGACCTGCTGCGCATCCCCGAGGCCTTCCGCGTCGAGCTCGCTGGCGAAGCGTGGGACGGCGACGACCAGGAGCTGCTGCTCAAGGTGGCGGGGGAGGCGGTCGCTCAGCTCGTCCGCAGCCGCGAGCGCGAGGGGGCCAGCCTGGCGGCGACCCTCACCGAGCGCCTGTGTGGCTTGGACGCCGCGGCGGCGCGCCTGGACGTCCTGCGCGCCGGCGTCAAGGACGAGATCACGGCGGCGCTCAAGCGCCGTCTGGCCGAGCTTCTGGAGGGACAGTCGGTGGACGAGTCGCGCCTCGCCCAGGAGGTGGCCCTCCTGGTCGACCGGAGCGACGTCAGCGAGGAGCTCGACCGCCTGCGCTCGCACCTCGAGCACTTCCGCTCGCTCCTCGAGGAGCCGGGGCCGTCGGGCAAGCGCCTCGACTTTCTCACCCAGGAGGTCTTCCGCGAGCTCAACACCCTGGGCGCCAAGTGCCGCAATGCCGAGATGACTCGCGCCGTGCTCGACGCCAAGGTGATCTGCGAGCAGCTGCGGGAGCAGGTCCAGAACGTCGAGTAGGACGATGAGCGAAACCGGCGAGCGCGGCGAGCTGTTCATCCTCTCCGGCCCTTCGGGCGCCGGCAAGACGACGCTCATCCAGAGCCTCCTGGACCGCGGGCTCGCCGACCTCGACGGCCTCGCCTTTTCGGTCAGCCACACCACCCGCCGGCCGCGCGGCGGCGAGACCGACGGCAGGGACTACCACTTCGTCGACGCGGCGACGTTCAACGACATGATCGCGGCCGGGCGCTTCCTCGAGTGGATGGAGGTGCACGGCAACCGCTACGGCACCTCCTGGGAGGAGGTCTTCCCCCGCCTCGACCGCGGCGTCGACGTGCTGCTGGACATCGACGTCCACGGCGCCGAGCAGGTCGTCGCCCGCCACCCGGAGGCGCACAGCATCTTCGTCCTGCCGCCCAGCTACGCGTCGCTGGCGGCGCGCCTGAGCAGCCGCGGCCTCGACGACCCCCAGGAGATCGCCCGCCGCCTGGCGGTCTCGCTGCGCGAGATCGCTCGTTACGATCGGTACCATTATGTTATCGTCAACGAGGACGCGCGGCGGGCCAGCAACGCCCTGGCGGCCATCATCCTGGAGAAACGGCACCGCCAGGAGCGCATGCGCGGCCGGATCCACGGCATCCTGAAAGACTTCCAGGACAGGGGTACATCATCCGAATGACCGGCGCCAGCCCTTCCGCGGCCGGCCGCCCAAGGAGAGTGCTTGTGATGAACGACGACGAACTTCCCGCGGACCAGCGGGCTCCGGGCCGGGTGGACAGCAAGTTCCGCTTCGTGCTGGTGGCGGCCCAGCGGGCCGAGCAGCTGATGCGGGGCGCCCGCCCCAAGGCGGAGACCGGCAAGGTCAAGCCCACCCGCATCGCCATGGCGGAGATCACCGAGGACCTGGTGGACTGGAACTACGGCCCGGCCCCGGCGCCCGAGCCCGCCGAGCCGGCGGCCGAAGGAGCTGCCGAAGGCGCCGAGGTCCATTGATCGGTTGGTAGTGGGTCCGTTGGGCCTCGCTCCGCTTCTTCGGGGCGCGCCGGGATCGCCATGCGCCTGCAGAGAAAGAGGTGGGCGCTGCCAGTCGCTCCGCGAGGCCCAACGGACCCACTAGAGCCTATTTGATCGTGGAGGTGAGGCGTTGCGAGTCCTCCTGGGCGTCGGCGGCGGCATCGCGGCCTACAAGGCCGCCGAGCTGGTGCGCTGCCTGCGGGCGGCCGGCCACGAGGTGCGCTGCGCCCTCACCCGCAGCGCCGTCTCTTTCGTCACCCCCCTGACTCTCGAGGTGCTGACCGGCCGGGCGGTCGATCAGGAGGAGTACCTGACGGCCACCGGTAGCGGCCTGGAGGCGCACGTCAGCGCCGCCCGCTGGGCGGACGTCCTCTGCGTCGCGCCGGCGACGGCGAACCTCCTCGCCCGCCTCGCGTTGGGTCTCGCCGACGACTTCCTGACCACCACCGCCCTCGCCTTCGACGGCCCGCTCGTCGTCGCTCCCGCCATGCACTCCTCGATGTGGGAGAAGGCGGCAGTCCAGGACCACGTCGACACCCTGCGGCGCCGCGGCGTCCGCCTGGTGGGGCCGGTCTCCGGGCCGCTCGCCTCGGGGGAGGTGGGGATGGGCCGCATGGCGGAGTCGGAGGAGATCGCGGCCGCCATCGCAGAGTTCCAAGGGGCGGCGGACCGTTCGCTCGCCGGCCGCACCGTCCTGGTCACCGCCGGCCCCACCCACGAGCCGGTCGACCCGGTGCGCTTCCTCGGCAACCGGTCGAGCGGCAAGATGGGGTTCGCCCTGGCGGCGGAGGCGGCGCGGCGGGGCGCCGCGGTGACCCTCATCGCCGGGCCCGTCGCCCTGCCGACCCCGGCCGGGGTCGCGCGCGTGGACGTCGTCACGGCTGCCGAGATGGAGCGCGCCTGCGCCGAGCGGGCGCCGGCCGCCGATCTGGTGATCATGGCGGCGGCGGTGGCCGACTACCGCCCCCGCCGGCCCGAGGCGAGGAAGATCAAGAAGGAGCGCGGCCTGCCGCTCCTCGAGCTCGAGGAGAACGCCGACATCCTGGCGGAGCTGCGCGAGCTGGCGCCCGCCGCCGTCCGCGTCGGCTTCGCCGCCGAGACCGAGGACCTGGAGCGCAACGCCCGCGCCAAGCTGCTCGCCAAGGGCGCCGACTTCCTGGTCGCCAACGACGTCTCACGGCGCGACATCGCCTTCGGCAGCGACGCCAACGAGGTCACTGTCTTCCCCCTTCGCGGCGAGCCGGTCTTCCTGCCACGCCAGGGCAAGCGGGAGCTGGCGGCGGCCCTCCTCGACCTCTTCACCGCCGCTCTGGCGGCCGGCGGGCGCCAGCCGCTGGCTCCGCTGGCTCCGCTGACTCCGATAGCGGAGCGGCTGCGGGAGCCCTAGGGAGAGGCCGGGAATGGGCAGCAGCGATCCTCCGCCCGAGCTCGCCGGGCTGCTGGGCTACCTGGCCGACATCGGCTACGGCGACCTCTATTTGAAGGGCGCGGGAGCGAGCGCCGCTCCGAAAGGCTCTGCGAAGACGGCGGACGGCTCCCGCACGGCGGAGCTGGCGGCGGTCGCGGCCCGTGCCGCCGCCTGCGTCGCCTGCCGGCTGGCGGAGGGCCGCAAGAAGGTGGTCTTCGGCTCCGGCGACCCCGACGCCGACCTCATGCTCATCGGCGAGGGGCCGGGGGCGGAGGAGGACCGCCAGGGCCTGCCGTTCGTGGGTCCCGCCGGCGAGCTGCTGACCCGCATCCTCGCGGCCATCGACCTGCGGCGCGACCAGGTCTACATCGCCAACATCGTCAAGTGCCGGCCGCCTGGCAACCGCGATCCGCAGCCCGACGAGGTGGCCGCCTGCCGCGGCTTCCTGGAGGCGCAGATCGACCTCGTGCGCCCGCGGGTGATCGTGGCGCTGGGGCGCGTGGCGGCGCAGACGCTGCTCGGCAACGAATCCCCCATCGGCCGCCTGCGCGGCCGTTGGTGGACCGTGCGCGACGTCCCCACGATGGTCACCTACCACCCCGCCGCCCTGCTGCGCAACGCCGGCTACAAGCGCCCCACCTGGGAGGACATGCAACAGGTCCGCGATCGCCTGCAGGCGCTGAGCGCGGAGTGAGTGAGCCTTGCCGATGGCTCTATAAGCTGGACAGGGCCGAAAAGGCGGTGTTATGCTGAAAACTCATTCTCGAGTCCAGAGTGCATGGCCGAACCGAACCAGCCCGCGCCGGCGGTGGCCTTCGAGGCTTTCCTCCAGCGCGTCGAGCCGCGGCTCAAGAGCCAGCTTGCCCGATACCGAATACCGGTCGACGACGCCCAGGACCTCCTGCACGAAGCGCTCCTCGCCCTCCTCTCCCAGCGCGACCGCATCCGCGATCCCGAGAGCTGGCTGCTCGGCACGCTCAAGCGGCACTGCGCGATGTACTGGCGCCGGCAGCAGCGCCGCCTCTACTCCGCCGTCGACACCGCCATCCTCGAATGGCTGTCGGCGCCGCTGGACCCGCCGCAGGAGCGCGCCGAGCTGCTGCGCGATCTGGACAACCTGATCGGCCGGCTGCCTCCCCGCTGCCGTTCGCTGCTGCGGCTGCGCTTCCGGCTCGGCTACGAGCCGTTGGAGGCGGCACAGAAGCTGGGCTACCGCGCCTCCAGCATCGGCAAGGTGACCACCCGCTGCCTGGCCGCCTTGAGCCGCGAGCTGCTGGCCTCCGGGCTCGCCACCGCCGAGGACCCGGCCTCCCAGCTGGTGGCGGCCGCGGCGCTCGTTAGAACCTGAGACTCGCCCCGGCGTCGGCTGCCGCCGCCGTCTGCCTGCAGAGATGCCGTGAGCTCCACCGCCATCCAGCCGCCGCACCTGGAGCGCCTCTTGCGGCGCATCCAGGGTCTCGAAGAGCCCATGATCCAGGTCTGGGGCTGGCCCGGCAGCGGCCGCTCGGCCCTCCTCGCCGTCCTCCTGCAGTCCTCGGGGGAGAGCGCCATGGGCCTCTCCGTGGGCGACCTCGCCGAGGAGCGCGAGGTCAGGAAGGCGCTCAGGGCGGCGGCGGAGCGCGGCGCCCGCTTCCTGGTAGCGAGCGCCCTGCCCGCGGCGCGGGTGAGCGCCCTGGCGCGCTGGCTCACCCCCGGGCTGCAGATCGTCTTCGCCACCGACCGCCGCATCGCCACCCCTCTCCCCTCCGCCGTGCTGGCGCCGCAAGAGCTGCTGCTCGAGCCGGCGGAGGTAGCGGCGCTCTGGCACCTGGCGACCGGCGACTCCCTCGAAGCCCAAGGCGCCGCCTGCCTGCGAGCGGCGAGCGACGGCTGGTACGAGCCACTTCGCCTGGCCCTCGAGGCGACCGGCGGATCGGGTCTCGCCGCCGGCGGCGCCGCCGCCCTCTTGGCCGTCCCCGCCGTCCGTTCGTTCCTCCGCCACCAGGTGCTCGGCACCCTCACGGAGGAGGAGCGGGACCTCCTGCTGGCGGCACCGCTCGATCCCGCCGGCTGGCTGGCGGGGGAGGGCCGCCGGCGCCGGCTCGTCGAAGAGTGCGGCCTGTGGGTGGAGGGCGGCTCCGGCGAGCCGGACGGGCCGCCGGCTCTCCTCGCCGCCTACCTGGTGAAGGCGCGGTCGAAGCGGCCGGCAGCCGCAGGGAGGCCGGCCGAAGGCTCGGGTCTCGCGCCGTCGGAGACGCCGGAGACGGCGAAAACGGGTGCGGCCTCGTCCCCCAACTTCGTCCTCGGCCTCTTGGGCGATCCCATCGTGCAGCTCCGCGACGGCGACAGCCGGCGCGACCTCCCCTGGCGGCTGCGGCGCTCCTTCCAGGTGCTCGCCTTCCTCGCCTCCTCCCCCGGCCTGGCGGCCGGCCGCGAGGAGGTCATCGAGGCGGTCTGGCCGCGCGAAGGCGAGCGCACGATCGACCGCAACTTCCATCCCACCCTCTCACACCTGCGGCGGGCGCTGGAAGGCGACCGGCGGGGCGGCATCCCGCCCCCCCTGCTCTTCCGCAGCGGCGTCTACCGGCTCAATCCCGAGATCCGCTGGGAGATCGACCTCGTCGACTTCAAGCGGCGGATCGAGGATGGGCGCGCGCAGCTCGAGCGCGGCGAGCCGGCGGCGGCTGCCGACTCCTGGCAGGCGGCCTGGAAGCTCTACCGCGGCGCCTTCCTCCAGGGCCACTACGACGTCTGGGTCACCGCGCGGCGGGAGCTCTACCTCCGCCTCCACCTCGACCTGCTGCGCGACCTGGGCGACCTCCACGTGCGGCTGGAGCGGCCGGCCGAGGCCCTGGACGCCTACCGCGCGGTGCTCGTCGAGGACCCGCTGCAGGAGCGCATCCACATCGCGGTGATGCGCCTCTACGGAGCCCAGGGCCGCCGCGACCTGGTCCGCCGCCAGTACGACCGCCTCTGCACGCTGCTCCTGGAGGAGCTCGGCGTCGAGCCGATGGAGCAGACGACCCGCGAGTACCACCGGCTGATGGTCTAGGGGTGTGGGAGAATGCGCCCTCCCGCGGACAGATCGGGAGGAGGGGCCGGAGCAGCCGATGCGCGAGCGACAGGACGTCATATTGGGGGGCGGGCTCTCCGGGCTGACCGCGGCCTACACCCTGCAGGCGGCGGGCGAGGACCACTGGCAGCTCTACGAGCGCGAGGCGCGGGTGGGAGGGCTGGCGCGCTCGATCGCCGTCGACGGCTACCTCTTCGACTTCGGCCCCCACATCCTCTTCACCATCGACGTCGAGATGGAGGCGCTGATCCGCGACCTCCTGGGCGACAACTTCCACGCCCAGGAGCGGCAGGCCTTCATCTACCACCACGCCTGCGACCGCTACACCCGCTTCCCCTTCCAGGCCCACCTCCACGGGCTGCCGGTGCCGATCGTCAAGGACTGCCTTCTCGGCCTCCTGCACGCCGCGCAGCTCCAGGCCCGAGGCGAGTTCCACCCCCGCAACTACGAGGAATGGATGCGCGGCTTCTTCGGCGACGGCATCGCCGATCACCTGATGATCCCCTACGCCAGGAAGATCTGGACGGTCGAGCCAAGCGAGATGGACTTCAGCTGGATCGGCCGGCGGGTGCCGACGCCGGACTTCGAGCGCATCCTCCTGGGAGCTCTCACCGACGACGTCTCGCAGGTGGGGGCGACGGCCTATTTCTGGTATCCGAAGCGGGGAGCCATCGAGCCGCTCCCCCGCGCCCTCGGCGAGCGGATCCACAACGTCCACCTGAACCGCGCCGCCGAGCGCATCGAGCTGCCGGCGAAGAACGTCGTCTTCCGCGACGGCCTAGTGGTGCCGTTCGAGCGCCTCATCCTCTCGCTGCCGCTCCATCGCATCCCCGAGCTCGTCACCGGCGTCCCGCCCGAGGTCGAGCGCGCCTGCCGCGGCCTGCGCTACCAGGGGATCTATTGCGTGAATCTGGGAATCGACCGCGAGAACATCTCCGACAAGCACTGGGTCTACTTCTACGAGGACCTCTTCCCCTTCCACCGCCTCTCCTTCCCGGCCGCCTTCAGCCCTGACACCGTGCCCCCCGGCAAGAGCTCGATCGCCACCGAGGTGGCCTTCTCGCGCGACCGCCCGCTCGACCGCGACGCCGCCGTCACGCGGACCATCGAGGCCCTGCGGCAGGCGAAGATCCTCCACCCCGACGACAAGATCGAGCTCGTGCACACCGAGGAGATCCTGCCCGCCTATGTGATCTACGACCTCGACCACGCGAAGAACGTCGGCACCATCCGCTCTTGGCTGAAGGAGAACGGGATCTGGTCGGTGGGCCGCTTCGGGGAGTGGCAGTACTTCAACATGGACCACTCCATGCGCAGCGGCAAGACAGCAGCCCTGGAGATCCTCGCCGGCCGGAATGTCGGCCGGTAGCGGCTCGATTGGGCCTCCCTCCGCTCCTTCGGGGGCGCGCCGGCCTCGCCCTGCTACTGCGAGAGTTGGCGTATGGCGCTGCCAGTCGCTGCGGGAGGCCCAATCGAGCCGCCACCTCCAGCATTGAGTTCTCTCATCGGTTCCCGGCGTGCGGCGGCGGGGGTCGAGCGAGGACAGAGCGCAACTGTCTGAGCCCGAAGGGCGAGTTTGAGCACCGCCCGCAGCTCGACCCCCGCCGCCGCACAGCCGGCCGCCCTCCCGCTGGTACAATGCGGCGCGATGAGCACCCAACCGGTGGCGTTCGGGAAGACAGTGCCCGCGGCCCTGTCTTTGGAGGAGATCGAGGTCAGCGTCCTGGTGCCCGTGCTCGACGAGGCGGACTCCGTCGGGGAGCTGGCCGCGCGGGTGGCCGCCGTCCTCGACCGGTTGGGCAAGAGCTTCGAAATCCTCTTCGTCGACGACGGCTCGCGTGACGGCACCCCGGCGAAAGTGCGGGAGGCGCATGAGCGCGATCCGCGGGTCAAGCTGGTCCGGCTGCGGCGCAACTTCGGCAAGGCGGCCGCCCTCTCCGCCGGCTTCGACCACTCGCGCGGGCGCATCCTCGTCACCATGGACGGCGACCTGCAGGACGACCCCGACGAGATCCCGCGCTTCCTCTCGACGCTGGAAGAGAACGGGCTCGACCTCGTCTCGGGCTGGAAGCGCCAGCGCCGCGACCCGGCGGCCAAGCGCCTTCCCTCCCGCCTCTTCAACTGGGTCACCCGCCGCCTCGCCCAGGTCGACCTCCACGACTTCAACTGCGGCTTCAAGGCCTACCGCCGCGAGGTGCTGGGGGAGATCGCTGTCTACGGCGAGCTCCACCGCTACATCCCCGTCCTCGCCAGCCGCCGCGGCTTCGCGGTGGGGGAGATCGAGGTCAACCACCTGCCACGGTTGCACGGCGCCAGCAAGTACGGTTGGGACCGCTTCTACAAGGGCCTCCTCGACCTCATCACCGTCCTCTTCATTACCCGCTACACGCGCCGCCCGCTCCATCTCTTCGGCGCCTGGGGCCTCATCTTCCTGACCGCGGGCTTCGGCATCAACCTCTACCTGGCCATCCTCTGGGTCGGCGGCGCCCCGCTCTCGAACCGGCCGCTGCTGCTCCTCGGCATCCTCCTCATGCTCCTGGGGATCCAGGTGCTGACGACGGGGCTGGTGGGGGAGATGATCACTTTCAAGAACTTCCGGCGCCGGGACAGCTACTCGATCAAAGAGCGGGTGGAGTAGGCCCTGGGCGACGCCGGCCTCGACATCCTCTTCCTCACCCAGACCTATCCCCGCTTCGAGGGGGATACCGCCGGGCCGTTCATCCGTGATCTCGCTCGCGGCCTGGCGCGGGGCGGCGACCGGGTGACCGTGCTGGCGCCGCATTCGGAAGGGGTCGCCGGAAGCGAGAGCGAGGGCGTGACGCTCTCGCCCTTCCGCTACGCGCCGGCGCCTTTCGAGACCGTGGGCTACAGCCGGTCGCTCCAGGCGGACGAGCGGCTGCGGGGGCGGGCGGCGCTGGCGGCCCCGCTCTACCTTCTGGGGGCTCGGCGGGCGGTGGCGCGCGAGCTGCGGCGGCGGCGCTACGACCTCGTCCACGCCCACTGGATCGTCCCCAACGGCCTGGCCGCGGCGGCCGCTCTGCCTGAGAGAGACGCGCGGGGCGAGCGCGTCGCCTTCGCCATCGGCCTCCACGGCAGCGACGTCTTCCTGGCGGAGAAGCCGGGGGTGCGCCGCCTGACGCGGTGGGCGCTCTCCCGCGCGGCGCTCCTGACCGGCTGCTCGCCGGAGCTCGTCGATCGCGTCTGCGCCCTCGGCTTCCCCGCCGCGCGGGCGCGGGTTATCTCCTACGGCGTCGACGTCCGCGCTTTCACCCCCGGCCGCGGGCGCGGCTTGGATTGGCGGCGGCGGTTGGGAGTGCCGGACGGAGCCCTCCTCCTCCTCGGGGTGGGGCGGATGGCGACCAAAAAGGGGTTCCAGGTGCTCGTGCGCGCGCTGCCGGGGTTGTTCGCCGCCCATCCGGAGGCGCACGTCGTCCTCGCCGGCGGCGGCGATCTCCTGCCCGACCTGGCGCGGGCGGCCGCGGGATTCGCGGGGCGGCTGCACCTGCCGGGACCGGTTTTGCGCGACAGCCTGCCCGACCTCTACCGCGCCGCCGACCTCTTCGTCCTCCCCGCCGTCCACGACCGGCGGGGGAACGTCGACGGCCTCCCCAACGTCATCCTCGAGGCGATGGCGAGCGGCCTCCCCGTCGTCGCCTCGCGGGTGTCGGGCATCCCGCTGGCGGTGGCGGACGGCGAGACCGGCCTGCTGATCCCCGAGGGCGACGCGGAAGCGCTGCTCACCGCCCTCCTCCGGCTCCTCGCCGACCCGACCCTTGCCCGCCGCCTGGGGGAGGAGGGACGGCGGAAGGCGGAGCGGGAACTGACCTGGGACGCGGTGGCGGCGCGCTACCGCGAGGCCTATCGGGCGGCGCTCGCACCGGGTGGTAGAATTCGCTCCGCCGCAGCCACCGCCGAAGCTTCCCCAACCCCCGCAGAATGACCGCGATCCACTTCCGAATCCGCGCCGCCGGGCCGCTGTCGGCGGCCGTGCTGCCGCTCGTCGTCAGCCTGGTCGGCGGCTGCCGGCGCGAGCCGTCCGCCGACTCCGCAGCCATCCGCCAGCGCCTGGAGATCAAGGGGACGGCCCAGGTGATGGCGGAGGTGGCGCGGGCCGACTTCCGGCCGCCGGCCGACGGCGAGCTGACGGCGCGGCAGATCGAGATGTACGTCGCCGTGCGGCGGCGCGAGCGGCAGATCCGCGAGGCGGCGCGGCAGCGGTTCGAGCCGAAGACCGCCGCCGGCCTCGGCGGCCCTGCCAGGCGCGCCATGGCCGACCTCGCCACCGCCGACCTCCGCGCCGCCCAGGAGCTGGGGGACAACCCCAAGGAGTACGCCTGGGTCAAGGACCGCGTCCTCGAGGCGCAGATCGCCGCCACCAGCGAGGCGCTGGCCCGCCAGCTCGAGAGCGGGCGCGTCCACTACCTGGCGCTCCTGAAGCAGCGGAAGAGCGCCGCTGCCGACGCGGTGGGGAAGGCCGCCGTCGACCGCCAGATCGCCGACTTCAGGAAGAGCGCTGCGGAGTCGACACCGCGCCCGGCGCCCGCCGTCCGCCACAACGCGGAGCTCCTCGCCCGCTACGAAGAGCAGCTGGCGGCCGTGCAGGCGCCGGGAAAGGGCAATCCGAATGGAAAGTAGCGAGCGTTGGGCGCGGCGGCTGGTCTGCTCGCGCACCGGCGCCACCGCGCCGCTCGACGAGCCCGCCTTCCTCTCGCCCGCCGGCGCCCCCTGGCTCGTCGACTACGAGCTCGACTTGGCGCGCGGCAAAGAGCTCCACCGCCGGCTCCCCGGCCGCCCCTGGACCCTCTGGCGATATCGCGAGCTGCTGCCCCTCGCCAACTTCGCCGACCGCGTCGACCTCGGCGAAGGGGGGACCCCGCTCGTCCGCCTGCGCCGGCTGGCGCCGCCCGAGGTCGAGCTCCTGGTCAAGGACGAATCCGGCAACCCCACCGGCTCCTTCAAGGCGCGCGGCCTGTCGCTC